>DAIQPD010000131.1:0-11277 GCA_036787535.1 Chryseolinea sp. | reverse complement strand
TCTGGAAAATCATATTTCGCTGCATTGATTTTTTTGCCGGGTTTGTAATCACGAACTGCTTTGGTAAAGGCTCTGTATATGTTAGCAAATGCTTCAAGGTATCCTTCCGGGTGACCGGCCGGTGTGCGTGTAAAAGCTTTCGCTTCATCCGACAAATATTTTTGTCCTGTACGCAACACTTCAATTGGTTTATCTAACCATTTTACAACCATTGTGTTTGGCTCCATTTGTTTCCACTCCAATCCACCCTTCTCTCCATATACGCGAATGTTCAAATTATTCTCTTCGCCCGCGGCAACCTGAGTGGCTATTAAAACACCTGTTGATCCATTATCAAACTTGATCAGCATGGAACAGTCGTCATCAATCATACGACCTTTCACTACTGCATTGAGCATAACACAGATTTCCGTGATGGGTGAACCCGTAATGTATTCTGCAAGATTTGCTGCGTGCGTTCCAATATCACCAATTGCACCGCCCATTCCAGATTGCTTTGGATCCGTACGCCATGAAGCCTGCATGTTTCCAGATTTCTCTAATGCAGTTGAAAGCCACCCTTGAGGATATTCAACATATACTTTTCTGATTTTTCCTAATTCACCTTTTGCCACCATACTGCGCGCGTGTTTCACTAATGGATAGCCAGTATAGGTATGCGTGAGGCCTAACAACAAACCGGTTTTGGCAACCAGCTTCTGTAATATTTTTGCCTCCTCTAATGAAAATGCAATTGGTTTTTCAACCAGAACATGGAAACCAGTTTCCAGAGCCATTTTGGTTGGTCCAAAGTGAACATGGTTAGGAGTAACTACAATCACAAAATCGATATGCTGATCGGCAGGCATGTCTTTTTCCTTCTCAAACATCTCCTGATACGTCTCATAAACTCTCTTTGGATTCAGATAAAGAGCTGCACCTGTTTCTTTTGATTCACCAGGAACGATACTGAAGGCACCACATACCAATTCAATTTCGCCATCAATGCCCATAGCTTTGCGATGAACAGGACCAATAAATGAGGTAAGGCCACCGCCTACCATTCCTACACGTAGTTTTCTTTTCATACTGTTTTGAATGCGAAATTACCTTCGTTACAATCTTTATTTCGGTAGATTGAAAGGCAAGGCAAATTTCATTTGGTTAAAATTAGGTTACAAGTAAGGACTTAACTCTTGAAAAGTAAAGAACTAAAATTTCCGAAAACGATTGCGGCTACGCTTGGCGGTCTTAAATTTTAAGGTACTGGCACTATTTCAATCCATTGCGAGCAATTGACAGTCAAAAAGCCACTTTGAGCGAATCATTCCAGAATCAGGTGTTATTTAGAATGTGATTTCAAATCATTTAATCGAACCGTTAATTTTGCAAACTTATCCTTTACCTCTTTCTTTGACCTTTCGGCAAATTTCAATCGCATGACAGAATCTCTCTTTCTTAAAAACCTCTGGTACTTTGCCATGCACGGCTCCTTTCTTGAAAAAGGGAAATTAGTTGGAAAGGAGATTTTAGGTGAACGCATCGTTTTTGGTCGCGATGAAAATAACGAACCCTTCGCTTTAAAAGATAACTGTCCACATCGGGGTGTGCCTTTGTCAAAAGGATGGTATGATGGTAAAACCATACAGTGCTGTTACCACGGCTGGAAGTTTGATCACACCGGAGCCTGTCAGGAAATTCCCGCTTTAGCGGATGGAAACTTTGACACTACAAAAATTAAGGTATTCCGGTATCCTTGTAAAGAGATCAATGGTACGGTCTGGATTTATATTCCTCAAAACAAAACTCAGCTTCAAGGTGCAGAAGAAAACCTCCCTGACTTACTTGCGCCAAAGGATCAGAAATTTTTGTTTGTTGAAAAGGTAACAATGCCGAGCAACATCGATCACTCCGTTATTGGTTTGATTGATCCGGCACACGTTACCTTTGTTCATCAATCCTGGTATTGGCGATCAGCTAAAAAACTGAAGAAGAAGGAGAAGAAATTTGAGCCAGCAGATCTTGGATTTAAAATGGTCCGTCATGTTCCCTCATCAAACTCAAAAGGATATTCTATTTTGAAAGGCGGCACGTCAACCGAAATTAATTTTCAACTACCGGGCAATCGATTTGAACATATTCAGGTAGGGAACAACGAAATTATTTCCATTACCTGCCTCACTCCTATTAATGAAAATGAAACAGAGTTGAATCATATTTTCTTCACCTCACTCAGCTTCGTGAAATTCATTTGGTGGCCTTTGCGCTATTTAGGAAAACAATTTATTCATCAGGATTTAGGTGTTTTCCGAAAACTAAATGAAGGACTTGAAACCAAACCTACCTTAATGCTTCTGGGTGAACCCGATGCACAAGCGCGTTGGTATCATGAACTGAAACGTCAGTGGGATTTGTCGCAGCAAAACAAAACACCTTTTGTTAATCCGGTTAAACCGCAGACTTTGCATTGGATAACGTAGGGTGTTATACTTTTAACTTAATTAACTCGTTACGTTCCAACGCAAAACATAATTGCTGGCTACAAGCTTCATGCCGCAAGCTTGTAGCCAGAAGCGTGAAGCCTGTAGCTAAAATTTTATAACAACACATGCACAAGTTAGTATTCGCACTCATTCTCCTATCGTTCGCTGCACAAGCACAAAAAGAAGTGCGCACCTATTATTCAAATGTTGCCACACGAACCGTTGAGGAAATTTACTTTGTTGCTAATGATGACAACGAGAAAATGATTGGCAAATACCAGCGCTTCTATGAAAATGGAAAAGTAATGGTGGATGGTAATTTTGATGACGGAAAAAAATCAGGAGTGTTTATTGAGTATCATGAAAATGGAAAACCATCCCGAAAGCTTTCTTATATAAATGGATTGCGGCATGGTGCCGTTGAAGTCTTTGACGATGATGGTAACCCGATTCAAAAGGCCTATTACCAAAACGATATTCTGACCGATAGCATTCAACTCTATTTTGCCAGTGGTGTTGTTCGTGGCCAAAGTAATTTCGTAAAGGGAAAACCAGAGGGACTGGTTAAAGAATATTATCCTAGCGGGAAAATCAAAAAAGAAATCCGCTACAAAAATGGAAAGCCCAACGGAATCACCCGCACCTTTTTTGAAAATGAAAAAATAGAAACCGAAGCCAATTACCTGGATGGAATATTAACGAGCTTTTACAAGACCTACTACTCCAACGGCCAGCTTGAAACAGTTTCCACGATGGAAGCCGGATCAAAAAATGGTGCTTATAAAAGTTATGATAAAGAAGGTTATCTTTTATTGGAAGGAAGCTTCTTATCCAGCAAACTTCATGGGGACAACATCGGCTACTTTACAAATGGGACAGTTCAGCACCGTTATCATTATAAAGAAGGGAAGAAAACAGGAACCAACTTCGATTACTTTCCATCCGGAAAACAAAAACGCAAAGAGACTATCGCATCTAATGGAATTGATTCCTCTGTAGAAGAATACAATGAAGCGGGCGTATTACTTTCAGAAAAGAAGTTCAGAAATGAAAAGCCGCACGGTAACTGGGTGATGTACTATGAGAACGGAAAAACACCGCACATAAAAGAGACGTACGAAAACGGAAAACTGAATGGTATTCGCTCTACCTATTATCCTTCCGGGAAAATCCAACAGGAAGAAACGCTTGCATTCAATTTATTGGCTGGGCCTTTTAAAACCTATTACGAACAAGGATCGGTTGAAACGACTGGCGAATATAAATCAAACCGAAAACACGGAATGTTTACTGCCTATTATCCAACCGGCATTATGAAAGAGCAAGGCGAATACGTAGCCAACAAAAAACATAAAGTCTGGAAATCATTTGATGAGAAGGGAAATTTAATAAGAACTATTACTTTTAAGGCCGGAATTGAAATTGAAACCAAGACATACTAATGCAAGCCATAAAAGAAACCTATTTTAACTTCCCTAACCAGACCGGTTTCTATAGAGGTAAAGTTCGTGATGTCTATTTTTTTGGAGACCTGATGGCAATGGTCGCTACAGATCGCATCTCCGCTTTCGATGTCATTCTGCCGAAAGCCATACCTGATAAAGGAAGGGTATTGAATCAGATTGCTGCCTATAACCTCAACGCCACCAAAGACATAGTACCGAATTGGGTTATTTCAACACCCGACCAAAACGTAACAATCGGTTTTAAATGCGAAACCTTTGCCGTTGAAATGGTGGTGCGTGGATACCTTGCCGGCCATGCGGCTCGCGAGTATAAAGCGGGCAAAAGGCTGCTTTGTGGAGTGGCACTTCCTGAAGGGTTGAAAGAAAATGATAAACTCCCCCATCCAATCATTACACCAACCACAAAAGCGAGTGTCGGACATGATGAGGATATTTCCCGCGAGGACATTTTAAAAAGAGGTATTGTAAGTGAGGCGGATTATAAAGTATTAGAAGATTATACCTTGAAACTTTTTCAACGCGGAACTGAACTAGCCGCTCAAAGCGGACTCATTTTGGTTGACACTAAATATGAGTTCGGTAAACACAACAATACCATTTACCTTATCGATGAAGTCCATACTCCAGACTCGTCTCGCTATTTTTATGCCGAAGGGTATGAAGGCAGACAGAAAACAGGTGAAGCTCAGAAACAACTCTCGAAAGAGTTTGTGCGGCAATGGCTTATTGAAAATGGTTTTCAGGGGAAAGACGGGCAACACGTACCCGAGATGACGCCAGAGATTGTATCATCCATTTCAACACGCTATCAGGAATTGTATCAGCAGATGCGCGGAGAAACACTTTCTTCAATTGATTACACTCAGATTGACCAAAGAATCGAACGCAGCATCCGCGATTCGATAAATTCCGTTAACTTGGAGGCCAAGAAAAACTAGTAAAAAAGGACTTATGAAGTATACGATTGACAAATTAGAGAAATACAGCTTGTTGCGCCTGCACGAAGAAAAGTTGGATTCCAGCGTTGCACCAGGACTTAAATCAGAGTTGATCACATTACATGCTGAAGGTGTTACAAACATCATTCTTGATCTGGCTGAAGTGAAGTACACCGACTCATCCGGACTAAGTGCCCTTCTGGTAGGTAATCGTATCATGCAGGAGGATGGAGGAATTTTTATCCTTACCTCTCTTTCTGACCACACCATGAAGTTGATTAAGATTTCTCAACTGGACAGCGTTTTGAATATTCTTCCTAAAAATGAAGAGGCTATTGATGCTGTGTTTATGCACGAGATTGAAAAAGATTTAAAAGATCCCGATGGGAATTAAAACTTTGAATGCTACTTTACAAAACCAAAGCTCAAAAGGCTTTGGTTTTTTGTTTTAAAACTGAATCGAATCCATTGAGTTTTTCCATTACCATTTTAGGCTCCAGTGGCGCGATGCCGGCTTATGGCCGACATCCCTCTGCTCAGTTGGTAGAAATACAAAACAGACACTTTCTTGTGGATTGTGGTGAAGCTGTACAAATGCAGCTTATGCGCTTTCAGGCAAACTATCTTCGCATCAACCATATCTTTATAAGTCATTTGCATGGCGATCACTATTTAGGTTTGATGGGACTGGTATTCACCATGCACATGCACAAAAGAGAAACTGATCTGCACATTTATAGTCACAAAGGTCTGGATGAAATTATCACGACACATCTTCGCTATTCACAATCAGTACCAAGCTATAAAATCTTTTTTCATCCACTGGAAAAAGATGCAAGGGAAATTATATTTGAAGACAATGCCATTACCGTGGAGACCATTCCGTTAAAACATAAGTTAACCTGTTCTGGATTTCTCTTTCGCGAAAAGCCGAAGCCGAGAAGAATAGATAAAGCAACTCTACCGGAAGGATTGTTGATCAATCAAATTGCAGGTTTGAAAAAAGGAGAAGATGTTCGGGATGGTGATGGCAATGTGTTATACAAAAATGAGGCTCTTACTTTATCTCCCAGAAAATCGCGCAGCTACGCGTACTGTTCGGATACCGCTTTCAAAGAAGATATGATCAACCAGATCCAATCAATTGATCTATTGTATCACGAAGCTACCTTCACAACCGAAGATGAGGCAAAAGCCACTGAAACAAAACATAGCACCGCTGCGCAAGCTGCTACAATTGCCAAACGAGCAACTGTTACAAAACTTTTAGTGGGACATTTCTCTGCGCGGTATAAAGATTTAAATCCGATACTGGCAGAGGCAAAGGCAATATTTCCAAATACCGCATTAGCTTTAGAAGGAGAAAAATTCACCCTTCAGGAATGAAGGGACTATGTACGATTTAAGAGGTACGATTTACAATTCATAGACAAATAAAGAATGTTGATTCGATTCAAAAATTGCACATCCTACATTGTCAATCAAAAATTATTAAACCGATGGAAAGTTTACTCGCTCAAAAGAAGAACAGGTTATTCTTAATCCTGGCCAGCATTGTGATCAGCAATGCGATATTGGCCGAAATGATTGGTGTAAAAATATTCTCTGCAGAAGCAACGCTTGGATTGAATCCGGTAAACCTTAACATCATGGGGTTTGTGATGGATTTCAATCTCACAGCAGGCGCAATTATATGGCCAGTGGTTTTCATCACCACCGATCTAATAAACGAATACTTTGGTAAACCAGGCGTGAAACGAGTGAGTTACCTTGCTGCTGCTCTGATTGCTTACGCGTTTGTTGTCGTTTTCATTACCATGCAATTATCACCTGCTGATTTCTGGCTAGAAACAAATAGCAAAGACGCAGCCGGCAATTCTTTCAACATGGATTTTGCATTCAATAAAATATTCGGACAAGGCCAGCGCATTATCATTGGATCATTAAGCGCGTTCTTGATTGGCCAACTTGTTGATGTCTTTGTTTTTCAGAAGCTTCGACAGGTAACAGGATCAAAAATGCTTTGGCTACGGGCAACGGGTTCTACCTTGGTATCACAACTCCTTGATAGTTTCGTTGTATTATACATTGCCTTTGCAGGTATCTTTACACACGAACAGATTATTGCCATTGGCATCACCAACTACATTTACAAATTTTCTGTTGCCATCCTTCTGACTCCCGTAATTTATATCGGTCATTCCATGATTGATAAATACCTTGGAAAAGACAATGCTGAAAAAATTTCAGAAGAGGCTAGTCATACGAGTAAGGGATTCTTTTAAAGATTTACGATTTCAGATTTATGATTTAAAGAAGCCATTGGAAATTACTCAATCCAAAACATTCTGAAATCCAAAACTTACTTCGTACATGTTAAATCGTAAATCATCTCCTGATATTATCGCAAATAATAGCTGTAGCAATTGCCGCATTTAAAGACTCTGCTTTTCCGTAACGGGGTATTGTAATTTTATCAGTAATATACTTCTCCAAAGAAGGCGATATACCTTTTGACTCATTCCCCATAACAATCAATCCACCGGTTCCGAAATCGGTTTTATGAACATCACTTCCAGATAGGTATGCACCAAATACCTTCAATCTGTTTTTGCTCAGAAATTCCTCCAGGTCCGTGTAGAAAATCCTCGTTCGGGTGAACGATCCCATGGAAGAGGTGATCACTTTTGAATTGTAAAAGTCTGCCGTCTCCGCTGATGCAATAATTTTTTGGATACCAAACCAATCCGCAGTTCTGATAATGGTTCCTAAGTTTCCAGGATCTTTGATGTCATCCAACACAAGAGCAAATTCATCAGGCAGAACGTCAATTGGGTTATTGAGCCTTTGTCTGGCAATGGCCAGCGTGGTATCATTCGTTTGAAAATCACCCAATCCTTCTAGTTCTTTAACGGACACTTCAATTACCTCACACTTTATCGATCGATTAAGGCCAGATAAAAAATCAGAAGTTCCCAGCAACGTAACGAGTTCAAAATCTGAATCCAGTAATTCGTGCACGCTCTTTGCTCCTTCTACAAGAAAACATTGCTCCTGTTTGCGGTATTTCTTTATTTGCAGGGATTTAATAAACTTAATTTTGGCTTTAGATAGCATTAGTAGCGCTTGAATACTCCGAAAAATAAATATTTTCTTCTAACAATACTCTGCCTCGGGCTAATGCTGTCGGGCTGTTTGGGAACAAAGCACCTGAAAGGTGACGAAAAGATGTTGTTCAGGCAGCGTATTCAGGCTCCAAAGGGGATTAACACAGACGAACTGAATGACTTATACGTTCAGCGAGCAAACCGCAGATTTCTTGGTCTAACGATCTATCACTTAGTTCTTCTTTATTATTGGGGAGAGAAAAACTATACCAAAGAAAAATTCATCGAAAAGAAAGAAGCATCGGACAAAAAATTCAACGAAAAGATTGCTGCTACAACATCAAAAAAGAAAATCGACAACCTCAATTTCAGAAAACTTAAAAAGTCAGACAAGTTTACAAACTACATAGAGAACGGAAACCTAAGGATGCAATGGGGGGAGCCAATATCAATCTACGATAGTGCGAACGTAAAACTTACAACTGATCGATTCGGACAATATCTTTTTTCGAAGGGATATTTTAGAAATAAAGTAGATTCACGAGTAAAAATAACCGGTAAGTTCGCCACCATTACCTATTCGGTAAAACCAGGTGCTGTCCATCGAATCGACACCATACTTTACCAAATCAATGACACAGCCGTTGCACATATTGTGTTTGACAATATTCCAAAAAGTCTATTAAAAGCTCGGGACCCGCTTGATCAAAACATTCTAACACAAGAGCGCGAACGAATTGATTTGCTGCTAAAGGACAATGGCTATTTTGATTTCAGCCGACAGTACATTGATTTTGATTTGGACACTAGTATGCTGAGTAGTCCGTTAATTGTGAGAATAAAAGATCCGGCTAAACGAGGCTATCACAAAAAATTTACAATAGATGATATCACCTTTACAACTGATGCCGGATCACCATTGGCTGGAGAGGAAAGACAAAAGACAAGATTTCACGACATACAATACCAATACTACAGGGATAGTTACAACTTAAGAGTATTAAGTCAACGGGTATTTCTAAAAAAGGGCGATTTATATAGTCGCTCGAATACCTTTAACACACAACGACAACTTGGAAATGTAGAAGCATTCAAATTCGTAAACATCAACTACGACACATCCAATGGAAAATTCGTTGCCAATATTTTTACGAGTCCATTAGATCAATACGAATGGAGCAACGAAGCGGGGGTTACCGTCACGCAAGGATTCCCTGGTCCTTTCTACAATCTTACGTTTCGTAAAAGAAATCTGTTTCGAGGAATGGAACTACTGGATCTAAGTGGTCGCTTTGGATTTGAAGGAGTTGCCCCAGTGAGTAGCGAGGATGATATTTACAAAAGCACAACAGCCGGATTAAATGCAACCATTACCTTTCCCCAATTCATCTGGTTTTTAAAGGAAAGCAGACGCTATAAAATTGCGAAGTTTAATCCCAAGACAAAGTTCACCGCCAGCTACTCATACACCGATCGACCAGAATACAGAAGAACAAATGCTTCGGTCTTTATGACGTATACCTGGTCTAACCAGCGCAAGCAACAATACTTCTTTACCCCTGTTAGTCTGAGTATTATTAAATCTGATCTTGATCCAACTTTCGAAGAAGAACTTCAACGGCAAGACAGCTTAGGTAATTACAGTCTGGTGAACAGTTTCAATCCTTCTTTTGTAAACAGTATGATTTTTGGATCGACATGGAATTTTGGCAACTATGGAAATAAAGAGAAAACCTCAAGCTATCTGCGAGCACAAATAGAAAGTGGTGGAACAATCTGGAACTTCATTAGTCCATCTTTTATTACAAAAAGAGGACTTCAATATTTCAAATATGTGCGGCTAAATCTCGATTATAGAAGAATCGAAGTAATAGACAAAATCACAACGTTGGCATTTCGTATTGATGGTGGCGTGGCATATTCCTACGCCAAAGAAAGAAGTCTTCCCTATGAAAAATTCTTTTTTGCAGGAGGAAGTAATAGCATTCGAGCCTGGCGGCCAAGGAGGTTAGGCCAAGGTTCATTCAAACCACAAACCAGTGAAGCTGTAGGGAAAGACCCAATCAAAAACGGTTACTTTGATTACAGTTATGAGCAGCCCTCAGAAATATTATTAGAAGCGAGCTTAGAATTCAGAAGAAAAATATTTGGGTTTGTTGAAGGTGCCATTTTTGTTGATGCCGGGAATGTATGGACCTTTCGACCGCGGAAAAATATAGTAAATGGAGTGGATGTACCGAATGGGAATTCACAATTTAAATTCAACCAATTTTATAATGAAATAGCCGTTGGTACAGGCTTTGGTCTTCGTTTCGATTTTTCTTTTCTGATTCTCCGTTTTGATATTGGTATGAAAATGTATGATCCTGCTCGCGAAAAAGGAGAACGGTTTGTCCTACGTGATGCACGTTTCTGGAATCCATACGCGAGTAAAAACGAAAATGGTTATACAAACTATAAGGAACCTGTTATTTATAATGTGGGTATCGGGTATCCGTTCTAATCTTGGTTCCAGGTTCAAAGTTCCAGGTTCCTAGTTTTGGACAACATTGAACTTGGAACTTAGAACTTTGAATCTTAATATCTCAACAAATCTTCCAATGCTTTCTTAACTTTATCCGAATTCGGCAACATCATCTTTTCAAGATCAACATTTAGTGGAACAGCAGGTAAGTTCGCAGCACCAAGTGTCCAGACAGGTGCATCCAGTTCTTTAAAACATTCTTTCGAAATTCTTCCAGCTAATGATTCAGCAAAAGAATTCATGAGTGGTTCCTCAGTCAATACAAATGCGCGATTGTGTTTTTGAACAGATGACACAATCGCATTCCAATCCAATGGATTAAGGGTTCTCAAATCCATAATCTCAACACAACCTGCGAATGAGAGTGATGCTTCTTTCGCCCAATAAACACCCATGCCATAGGTAATTACAACACACGATTCGCCTGTTTTTATTTTTTCTGGAGATGCTGCTTGAATGATCGATGCTTTACCCAGGGGAATAATATAATCTTCATCTGGCTCAATAGTTTTTGCATCACCGGTTCCAGGAACCTTTGACCAATACAAACCTTTATGCTCCAACATCACAACCGGGTTGGGATCATAAAAAGAAGCTTTCATCAAGCCCTTCATATCGGCAGCATTGGAAGGATATACCACTTTGATCCCTCGAATATTCAATAACGTAGACTCAATGCTTCCCGAATGATAAGGACCACCACCACCATACGCTCCAATAGGTACGCGTATCAGAGATTGAATTGGAAATTTACCTTTCGATAAATAGCAACTCTTTGAA
>DAIQPD010000130.1:0-11304 GCA_036787535.1 Chryseolinea sp. | reverse complement strand
ACCTTGCTTAGGTCTATGTTCGATAGAGCATGCTCCAGTTCTTCAAAACGTTCCCGCGTGATGTCCTCAAACGGAGGCTGTTTATAGTTTCCATTATCATATGGCAATACGCTTAGACCGTTATAGCTGGCTTTATTTTTCCACATCCATTCACCGACCTTAGCCCATTCTTCATCTCGAATGGAAACCGTTGCCGACACATTGTTGGCGTTGTCTCCCATACGATATCCGTTGCGAACCCATTGCATGTTAAACAACTTTACCCGTTCCAGCATCTCCATAACGTCTTCGGTCCGAATGATGCTGCCTTCCGGTGCTTTCTGAGGTATGCAAACAATGCCCTGCTTGCTATTCAACATATCATCTTCCAGCAATTCCGGATGATAGATTTTAAGATAGTCGTACAACGCTTCATTTTTTCCGATGCGCATTCTTCTCAGATAATGGTCGTTGTGCCAGGCATGAATTCCGGATGAAGTTCCGAGCACGAGAGAACTTGTGCCAGAGGGTTTGATGGTCGTACAGCGAGCAGCAAATTGAATCCCAATCCTGGCAGTAGTTTCAATGTTTACGTGCTTTACTTCCCCGGCCGCCTCTTTTAAATCTAACTTGGTCACTCGTCCACTCGCTATGCCTGTCATGCCGACACCAATCAATGCATCTTGCTCGGTGGTATGCTTCCATACATCGCGTAGGTAGTGGAAGTCTGTGAAGCCCGCTTGAAGTGTTCCCAGGAATCCAGCAGCGCGAGCACGTGCGTTCAATTCTTCCTGTGTCTCAACATCCGATACATTCACTTCACAGAGGTTGCAAAACTGAAATGGCCTCAAGGCAATTTCACAACAGGGATTCGTACCCCAGTCAGGATGATTGCTGAAGTAAAAACCAGGTTCACCCGCTCCGGATAATTCAATCTTTTTCCACAGATCCATAAACGCCGCCTGCGTGGTGTACTCGCGTGAAAGTACAGCCGAGTTGTTGGCACGACCACGCTGCTCATTTAATTCCCACCAATTACCAAATTTGCAGGTTAGCATTTCTTCATCTTCCGGTGAAAACAGTGATATCATGGCTGATCTTCGTATACCTCCTGCAAGCACGGCATTGGCAATGTGACACATGATGTCGTGACACTCCAATGGAGTGAGTTGTTCGCCATCCCGTTTTCGATCAAGAGTGGCCGTAACGTGTGCATGACAAACTTTCAAGGGTTCGGGGCCCGGAGCTTTTCCTCCGGCTGTTACTAAACGTGCGCCTTTGGGCCGTATATCCGAATAGTCAAACAGTGGCATCGCATCGCTTTGGCCAAAATAGGCTTTCATGATCATCTTGATCGAATCAGCCCATCCTTCCAGACTGTCACCTATTAAAAATCTTCTGGTCTTCTCTGCCTTATGAATAGCAGGAAGTTTGGTTACGTGATGAAGTTGAACAGAAAACCCTACACCGGTTCCCCCCAACAATAAAAACATGGCTTCTGAAAATGAACGAATATCATCCACAGGCATATACGCACAGTTATAGATACGACTATTGTTCTTCACAATCGGTGCCCCGGCAAACTGCATAGCACGCATGGAGGGAAGCACCTTTTTCTGCACAACCCAAGTCATGTTTTCCCTGATCTCGGTTACCAGGTGAGGATACTTTTCGATCATCATGTTTTCATAACGGCTACAGATTTCCGGCCATAATTCCCTTCGTTGATGTTCGGGGATATATCGTGCGTACTTCATGTAAATGACAATGTCACTGAGAATTTCCTGATTAAGTTCCATGGTTGTTAGTGGTTTTAGTTTAAAAAATGTTTTTAAAGTGCTTAATGATTTTCGTACAGAAGATCTTGTTCGTGTAAGAGAGTCTCCTGAAATGAGCCTGAACCTTTTGGATTAAGGACTGCTTTCAACTTTTCTTCCAACAGGTCCAACGACTGGCAGACAGCTTGGTATTCCGGGCTGATAGGTTGGGAGAGTC
This sequence comes from Chryseolinea sp., assembly GCA_036787535.1. Classification (GTDB taxonomy): domain Bacteria; phylum Bacteroidota; class Bacteroidia; order Cytophagales; family Cyclobacteriaceae; genus Chryseolinea. The sequence continues at coordinate 9,330 of DAIQPD010000130.1, read as the reverse complement.
TATAAAATCTGCACAACTGATTAAGTTCTGAAAGCATTGTGTTTGTAATGTCAGACTGGCGGGCTACCAGTCGCACGAAGAGAAAGCGCTGACCGCAATTAATAGGGGAGTCGTTCTGTAGAATGAACTTGTGCCACAGGTTGATAAGGCCCCCGAACAATATTGTTTTTCCCTTGCTCAAGTGTATCTCCATCATTTCCACAAGCATTTCAAACTTGGTTTTGATGGTTAGCAATTCATATCGTTGCTCGTGGTCAACCTGCAATGCATGGTTCAATAATTCACACACATAGCAAATGTGGAGTTTCAGTTGGCGATGTTTCTTTAACATGTTTTCTGCCACCTGTTTAAGAAAGTTTCTGTCTCATGGTTCTGAAGTTCCGATTAAACAAAAATAATAAAAGACTAATTAGTCTTTATATAAAATGAATATTTTTATCTCTTTTATAAGAAACACGCACGCAGACTTGAAAACGAAAAGTATAATCTGGAATTGTTAGTTGGATAAATCCATCATGCGATTCAACGCCAGGGCGGCTTTTGTTCGGATACGCTCTTCGACCACCACTTCTTGTTCTTCCGTTAATAAGCATTGATACAGTTTTTCCATCGTATTCATTTTCATATACGGACATTCGCTGCAGGCACAAATATTATTCTGATAGGCAGGAGCGGGGATCAGCACTTTATTGGGAACCTCTTTGCGCATCTGGTATAGAATACCTACCTCAGTCGCCACTATGAATTCCTGGCTGGGATCTTTCTTTACGAACTCAATCATTCCCTTTGTAGAACCGATATAAGATGCGATGCGGAGTATATGGGACTGTGATTCAGGATGTGCGATGAATTTTGCCCTGGGGTAACGCTGATGCAGATCAAGAATCTTATCAATAGAAAAACTCTCGTGTACAAGGCAACTGCCTTTCCAGAGCACCAGATCGCGACCGGTTTTCCAAACCAGATATTTTCCCAGGTTAATATCAGGCGCAAAAATGATAGGCTTATCAGTTTGGATGGAGTTAATGATTTTTTCTGCATTGGATGATGTGCAAACCACATCGCTCATGGCTTTTATTTCGGCACTACAATTTACATAGGTCACCACCGGTGAACCCGGATATTGTTCAATGAACTTCCGAAACTCATCTTCAGGACATGAATCAGCCAGAGAGCAACCAGCCAGAAGATCGGGGAGTAATACCTTTCGTGTTGGATTAAGTATTTTGGCAGTCTCTCCCATAAAGCTGACTCCCGCCACGATAATTATATCAGCTTTCGCACTCGCAGCGTATTGGGCCATCTGTAAACTATCACCTACCATGTCGGATACTTCCTGTATGTCGGGTGATTGATAGTAATGCGCCAGGATGATGGCATTCTTGTCTTTTTTCAACTGACGGATTGAATCGACAAGTAGTTGGGGGCGTGAAATATCGAGGACCATTTTACTTATTTTGATATTCTATTTCTCTAAATATTTAATGTAGCACCTCCTGCGCTTATGACATTTGGCTTCATAGTTTAGCCACATGGATTGTACTCGGGTATTATCTTCTAATTCCGGATTAGATTCGGCAATGGTAACCTTATTTCGGATGAAGGATTTATTGATCTCTTCGATCAATAGAGCATTGACTCCTTTGCCTTGGTACTCAGGGTGTACGGCAATCAGACATAGTTCACTTGTTGTATTTATCCGCATCGCTTTAAGGATATGATAGAACCCCAATGGAAAAAGCGATCCATTAGCTTTTTGGAATGCCTTTGAAAGCATGGGCATGGTGAGGCAGAAAGCGATTAATGTTCCATGCCGGTCAATTACCAAAGAAATAAAGTCTTTCCTCATCAGGGGGAGATACCGTTTTGTATAATATTGAATTTGCTTTTCCGTTAGCGGCACCATTCCGTGCAAGTGACTATATGAGAGGTTAATTAATTTGAAAATCTCTTGGGTATATGCCCTGAGCTCGTTTGATTTTTTTGGCTTTACCAGATGCAATGCATTTCGTCTTTTCACGATGTTTGCCACCTGCACAATTTTCCGGGGTACTGTTTTCGGAATTGATATTTTATACTCTACCCAATCGACTTCTTTTTGGTAGCCTGCTTTTTCAACATAGGACGGATAATAGGGATAGTTATAAAGTTCAGCGAGGGTAGCGATCTGATCATAACCTTCAACCAGCATGCCTCCCGGATCAAAGTTGGTAAACCCCATTGGTCCATGCACAGCCACCATACCTTCCTGATCTGCCCATTGTTCAACCTGTTGCAATAGTAATCTGGCGATGGTATCGTCTTCCTCAAAATCAAACCAGCCAAAGCGTGCAAATTTTTTATTCCATTTTGTGACGAAGGCATGATTGATAATCCCGGCAATTCTACCTACGAGTTTTTGGCCCCGATACGCAAGCCAATATTTGGAGATGCAATGATCAAAAGCAGGGTTTTTGTTCTTTCGTAGGGTAGTTTCTTCATCTATTTTTAAAGGTGGAACATAGTACCGGTTTTTGTGGTATAGCGTGTAGGGGAAACTTATGAAAGTCTTAATTTCTTCAGATGTTTTCGCCTCCTTAATAACAATGCCCATATTGTTAAACGTCATGAATGTGGAATACGGATTCCGCCCGCTTGAATGGATATATTGAACAACGTCTGAGCATCAAATTTATAATAAAAAAAGACAAAAACATCTTTTAATATTATAAATTTGCCAGCCGTGACAAGAGAACTTATTTAGTCATTAAAACGTGAGATGTACCTTAATGATAGAGTAGAGGAACTTTGCTTGTTACGTGTTTTTCATAACGCAATGAAATGATTTCCATTACAAAAATTTTCAGATTTGAAGCGGCACATGCCCTTTATAATTATCCGGGAAGCTGCGCGCAGCTACACGGTCATTCGTATGAATTACACGTGACCGTTCAGGAAACAAAAGCTTCCGATGATTTTATTGAAGGCCAGGGGATATTGATTGACTTTAAAGAATTAAAGGCTTGTGTATTGGAGGGAGCGGTGAAAGCGTTAGACCATAAACTGATCCTGTCAAAAGCATACCTGCTAGCGACAAAAGGAGAGTTCTCAGCCGATGAACTTGTCGTCTTCGATAATGAACCTACCGCTGAAAATTTGTTAATCTTTTTACGTAACCAGATTCGCTCAAAATTACCCACGTCTTTTCAACTTCGTTCTCTTAAGTTGTGGGAGACCCGGGACTCCTACGCGGAATGGTCATAGTCATAATCTGATTTTGTAATTGCGTAGAAAAGTCTTCCCGGCAGCCAGTTCAATCGATAGGTGCTGCAATGTTTTCTCTTTCATGATATCGCGTATCTTTTCTTTATACACTTTAATTTCATTGTGTATCGGGCAGGGAAATTTATCGGAACATTGTTTCAGTCCAAGCGAACAGGAATTTAGAATATCATCCCCGTCAATGGCCTTAACAATGGCATTCAACGGTATGGGCTTGGATTTTGGATCCAGAAAAAAACCACCGTTTGGTCCTTTTATTGACGAAATAACTCCTTCCCTGGAAAGCGTCTGAAGTATTTTTGCCGTAAAGTGTTCTGGGGAGTCAATTTCCTTGGCTATTTCTTTTATGCCCAGTTTTGAACCATCAATACTTTTAACGGAAATATAGAGTGCTGCACGGATCGCATATTCACAAGCCTTTGAAAACATAATTCACAATATTTTTGAAGATGCCTAATTACGAAAAATCTCAACCCTGAACAAATGACCTCACGCTGGGTTGGCAACATTGCCTAAATAGCGTTCAAACAAATTGCTCATACGGGTCTCTGCTTCATCAAGGCTAGATTCTATTTTTTCTTTCAGCGTGGTGAATTCTTCGTTTACCATTTCGGATAGATTTCTGTAGTAAGAAATACCACTCAGTAGATTGTCATAGAAAGATTGCACGTAGGCTTTTCGTTTGTTATCAACCGACCCCTTTGTTTCGGTAAGTAGTTCACTCCAGTAATCGACATAGAGCATCAGTTCTTTAATAAACATGTGTGGCCGTTTACTTCCCTGTAGAATGTTTATCCTTCCATAGATATGGTCAATCATTTTTTGCAACGAAACAATTTCTTCAAAGTAAGCGATGTTTGGCCCGGGACAGATATTTACAGCTTCTAGTTTTTTAAAGGGCTTTAGATTGTATGTTTTAATGGCAGCGTTACTCAATCCAATGCAGAGGCATTCCTTGGCTAATACATCCTTTAACTGACGCTCATATTCTTCGGGTGTTAAATTCAGTGATTGCAATTGTTCTATTTTCTTTTTTTGATAGGTATGCGATGCTGTGCAGATGGGCTCCTCACTAAATTCAGTGTTAGAGACAAGAAATTTTTCAGTACAGGGACTTCCGGGCAAGCCGCTATCAATGCGGGCCTGTTTTTCTTTGTCTCCTGTGGTACCTTTCAGATAATAGAACCGGACACCAAGTGGAGAATTCTTGCTCAGGATGACATCCTGCTCCTTTGCTTTACAAAGTAATTGAAGCGTATGCTCGTCTACCGTAGTGGCTTCCGGTACCAGTAAAAAAGGTGTACCCCAACCGGTGCTGTCTACCTCATAATAGTTATGCAGGAATTCATCTTCTTCATGTGTTCCAATGCCACCTTGTACGGTAATCTTCAATGAATGGGCTTTTTCAAACCCAACGTTGCCTTTTGCTTTGAGGGCATTGTTGTACAGATCGAATAAACTGGCTATCAGCTCCTGTTTTTTATTTTTGAATTCTTCGAGTATGGGACCCAGAAGAAAACCATCAGATGCAAAGGCATGCCCGCCACAATTCAAACCCGATTCAATTCTGAATTCACTTACCCAAAGCCCCTTCTTTGCCAGCATTTTCCCCTGGATAAGAGCCGAACGATAGTCAGATACCTTAATGACGATCTTCTTTTCAAAATTTCCAAAGCTGTCAGCATCAAATGCGCTGAGCTTTTCCATGTAATTAAATAAACGGGGATTCATCCCGGCAGAAAGTACGACAGATGAATTGGTAAGATTGCTATTCGCATAACCTCGCAAAGCGGCAACGGCATCAGAACCGTCTTCGATAGTATTGCCTTGCTTGTCTTTTGTATTTCGGTCCAGCTTAGTCATGATGTTGACATCAATAGTTCCGGGTCGGATTTGCATCCTCAACCAATTTTCCAACTGAAGTGTGTCCTCCGTATTTTTCACTGTTGCTTTTTGGTCATAAATCCTTTTGAGATCACTGTCATCTGGAAGCATGTCAAAATATTTGTTGATGTCAGAACCTTCTTCGAATTTCAATTCTCTTAGGTCTTCCACCTGCTGTTTAACAATGCGGTTTACCAGATTCAAATAATCCGTAATGCGCCTGGCGCGACTATCATTTTCTTTTTGCGTGATGGGATGATAGGTCTCCTGGATGTAAGGATAATAATGACTTCTCATTTTCTCTATGAGGTTATCCTCAATAATGGATATAACGGAGGCAATACCAAACCTTGCCACTTTAATGGGAGAATCGACTGTATAGGCCAAACCCATTACAGGAATATGAAATGTGTGCGGTGAATCTGAGTACATAGCATTTATGTTTTGATACTGGCGGTGCAAAGGTAGTAAAATAAAAGACAAAAAAGTCTTTTATTTGAATTACTTACTTAATTTTGACCCTGACTAACGTATGTGGTTAGCAATCGAATTAAACACAGGTACAATGGAGGCACATTATTATCAGGTAGTGATCAATTGGAATGAAGACAGAAAAGGAATGATGTGTTCACCTGAAATAAATTCCGTGCTTGGAGACAAGGGATGCATGGAGGTAGCCACTCCACCACAATTTGCAAAAGGTATTCCTGGAATATGGTCACCAGAGCATTTGTTTACGGCCGCAGTGAGCAGTTGTTTAATGACCACTTTTCTGGCGATTGCCGAAAATTCAAAATTGGAATTTACCGCATTCTATTGCGCATCGAAGGGGAAACTGGAGCAGGTGGATGGAAAATTCCTGATGACTGAAGTGATTTTGGAACCAGAAGTAACCATTCGGAAGGAAGAAGATCGTGAACGTACATTGCGAATCTTGCAAAAAACAGAAGCGGCTTGTCTGATTTCAAATTCAATAAAGTCTACCATTACCATGTTGCCAACCATTACGGTGAGAGGTTAGCATTGTTGTAAATACCGCCCGGTAGTGACATAGTGGCAAACGGAAAGTGAATGGCAACACTTTTCCAGGGTTTAAATGGCCTGACTGAATATTTTTTTATCCTGATCCTTTTTCACAGTCTGATCAAAGGCGCTGCAAATGTTGCGGATGAAGGCTCTCCCCAATTCCGTTACTTTCAAACCCTGTTGAGAAAAGGAAATAATTCCATCGTTCTGCATGCTTTTTAAATCGCTTATTAGCGAATGGGTAAGTACTTCGTGCAGTAGGCTGGAGGCCAATTCACCCTTACACGCAATGTCTAAAATGCAACGTTTGAAGATAAGGTCATCCGTGGAATGAAGGTGACCTTTGAAGACGGCCCATTCCCCGTTGGAAACTTTTTCTTCATAGTCTTCCACTTTTTTCAAATTTTGGGCATAGGCGTATTTTGCATCGCTGATGGAAGATACTCCCAAACCAATCAGTAAGTCAGTAGAAGAGGTGGTGTAGCCCATAAAGTTTCGGTGCAACTTCCCTTCGCTTCTTGCCTTTGTGAGCGAATCGTTTGGTAAGGCAAAATGGTCCATTCCAATATCAAGGTATCCTGCTTCCAGAAATAATTTTCTACCGGTTTCATACAGGGAACGCTTCAGTACATCACCCGGTAAATTTGAATCTTCATAACCTCGTTGCCCCGGTCGCATCCAGGGTACATGAGCGTAGCTATAAAATGCAATTCGATCGGGTCTGAGCGTAATCGTTTTTTTGACCGTATCCTCAACGGTGTCTTTCGTCTGATACGGTAATCCATAAATCAAATCAAAACTTATCGATTCATGTCCAGACTCCCGACTCTGGTGCGTAACACGTTCCAGATTTTCAAAAGGTTGGATACGGTTAATGGCCTTTTGAACTTTTTCGTTAAGATCTTGCACACCATAGCTTACGCGTCTGAAGCCTAGATCCGAAAGCGTTTTTAAATGTTCCAGCGTGGTATTGTTGGGATGGCCCTCAAAACTGAACTCTGCCAGTGGATGAATCTGTGCGGATTGCAGAATAGTTTGGATTAGCAAATGCAGCTTCTCCGGGGCAAAAAAAGTTGGAGTGCCACCACCCAGATGGAGTTCACGGATCACCGGGCGTTCCGGAAATAACGAAAGGTATTGTTGCCACTCCTTTACCACAGAATGAATGTATTGATCTTCTACTTTGTGATTTTTAGTAATGCGTGTGTTGCAGGCACAGTACGTACACAAGCTTTCGCAAAATGGTAAATGGATGTATACACTGATGCCTTTGCTTTGATTCGTCTCCGTGAATGTCCTTTTCACAGCGCGTAACCATTGATTCATATTAAAGTGATCTGTATTCCAAAACGGAACCGATGGATAACTGGTGTACCGCGGTACCGGCACATCGTATTTTTTAACTAGCTGTTCGTAAGTCACAAGATCGATTTTATCCGGTAAATTTAGATGAATTGATATTCCTCATGTATGATCCTACGCATATCGGAGGGGGCACCTCAAAGTCGGAAGGGGCAAATTGAAAACCGGAAGATCTTTATTTTATTTGATAAAAAAGGATAAAAAAGTCTTTTAATATTATCTTTGACCTGATTTTATCAGATCAGAACATGAATGAAGCATCACGCGAAGCGAAACCCTTGGTTTATTCCTGCTCAGGTTGCTCCAGCGCTGCTCAAATGGCCAATGACCTGGCGATACAATTAGATAGGAGTGGACTGGCGGAAATGTCCTGTATAGCAGGTGTGGGAGGGAACGTGAAAAAATTGGTTCGATTGGCAAAGTCCGGCAGGAAACTGATTACCATTGACGGCTGCCCACTAGCATGCTCCAAAGCTTGTTTGCGTAATCATGAACTGATTCCCGATTTGCATTTTGAGCTAACGAGCTTTGGCGTTGCTAAAACATTGCGTCAGGATTTTGATGAAGTCCAGTCCCGGGAAATATTGGGGCAAATTGAAAAAGTTATTAAAAGAAGATGTGCCGTAAGCGAATCTAAATCCGTCACCCAAGGTGATACTTTTAATCAGGATAAGGATGACGATGAAGTATCGGCCAGGAAGATTTGAAACTGTAAAGATTGAATACCGATGAATATGAAACGATCGACCTTGCACCCTGCATTTTTAGTATTTGGAATGTTTGTATTCGTGCTCCTGAGTTTTAAGGAAGAACAAAAGGAACCCTGGACAGTTCAACAATTGCTCGCACCTGCGGATCTTGCGAAAACAATCAACAACCCGGATTTACATCAACCCCTTATTTTATGTGTGGGGCCTGCAGCCCCGATTAAGAACTCAATTGATATTGGTCCAACCCGCGATCAGATTAATCTGGATTCTTTGAAACAGCAATTGAGGAATACGCCAAAAGATGAACTCGTTGTACTGTATTGCGGATGCTGTCCTTTTGATAAATGCCCCAACATACGACCTGCCTTTGAACTGCTAAATCAGCTGCAATTTAAAAATCACAAACTTCTAAACCTGCCTCATAACATAAAGGTAGACTGGATCGATCATGGTTATCCGGTGAATAATTGAAACCGATGAAACGAAAATCACTTCTGACATTTCTGTTCGGCCTGTGTGTTTTAGTATCCTTTTCTCAAACGCAAGGTTTGGAGATTGGAGACAGCGTACCGGAGATCAGACTACCCAACCCAGTGGGTGACACCATAGCATTGTCCTCTTTTCAGGGAAAACTTGTGCTATTGGATTTCTGGGCATCCTGGTGTGGACCATGCGTTGAAGAACAATCCGAATTGTCCGCTCTTTACGAAAAATACAGTCAGGCCCAATTCTCCAATGGCAATGGATTTGAAATCTATGGTGTTTCATTGGATCATAAAAAAGCATCGTGGCTCAACATGATCGACAAAAGGAAAATAGTTTGGATACAAGTCAGCGACCTTCAATATTGGAATTCACCGATTGCCCGACAATTTAATATACAAGAACTCCCCTATAATCTATTGATTGATCGAGATGGAACTATCATCGCGAAAGATGTACATGGTGCAGCATTGGATAAAGTGCTTGCTGACATTAAGAAGCAGGACAACTAAAATGCAGAGCGAAGTAGGGATGGGCCTCGCGGGTTTAGATTGTTTAGGAATGGAGAAGCCAACACGATATATAAGACTTTGGTTGTGGACTG
>DAIQPD010000129.1:0-11370 GCA_036787535.1 Chryseolinea sp. | reverse complement strand
TCTGATCCTGCAAAAGGTATGGTCTACGTTCTCACACAAGAGTATGCATCAACCTACAAGCTTAACAAAGTACGACCACCGGGAGCCAGTTTATCCGATGGTGAATTGAAAAAGGTGAATGTGCTCTACGCCAATACATGTAAAACCTGTCATGGTAAAGATATGAAAGGAGGAGTGGGGCCATCATTAATAAACATTGGTCAGCAAATTTTCTTTGATGATTTTAAAAGTATTGTTGCTAATGGAAAAGGACAGATGCCTGGATTTAATCACATTGATGAAGAAACACTCACTGCACTATACAGGTATTTGGGTGGCGTTTCAACCAGATCTTTTGGAAGAAGAAATAATTCAACAAGAATGCCTCAAGGGCCAGTAGTAGCATCCGGTGGTGCAACTGTTAAACCAGATGAAAAAAGAAGTGCAGCGATGACAGATTATCCTGAAGGTGTTGAACATCCTGAAGATCGTTACACTACAGACTACGGTCTTGACTGGCCAAACTTATCAGTACCACCCTGGTCTTCTATTGTGGCCTATGATCTGAACGCAGGAACTATCAAATGGAGAAAGCCGGTGGGTGAAGATGCAATAGCTGTAGCAAACGGAGATAAAAATTCTGGTGCAGCGGGCGGTGTGCTAAGAAAGGGAATGGTAGTAACATCCACAGGCGTAGTATTCGCCACGGCTAAAGGTGGAAAATTATATGCATTCGATGCAGACAACGGCAATACCTTGTGGGAAACAACACTTAGTCATGAATCCAATTCACAGCCGTCTATGTTCGAACTAAATGGTAAACAATATTTAGTCATTAATGCTTCCTCCATGTTTGCAAATGATAGTTACGATCACGCCAAAGAACCAGGTGCGTTGCCGAGAGGATATGTGGTGTATTCGCTTCCAGACGAAATGATAAAGTAAGGACTTTGCCTTATAGACATTGCAAACAAAGATAAAGGAGTGTGAGAAAATTAAATATCAACCTAAAGATCATACAATCATGAAAAGATTGCTAATGCTACTACTCGCTGTTACAGCACTATCTGCAACAGCTCAACCAAAAGGTGAACGTCTTGTTCATAACGATCCAACAAAGTACAGATCGCTCACTGCAGTTCATGCTGGTGCAGGACAAATGGGATTTGCACAGTTGATTGGCCGCAATGATTTGTCAACCAATTTTCTTTATCTGCATGCTGGCGTCATTCAGGCGAAGAGTGGCATTGGTCATCACTTTCATCACGGCATTGAAGAGATGTATGTGCTTCTGAATGGTGAAGCTGAATTTACAGTCAATGGCCGCACGTCTAAACTAAAGGCTCCCGTTGTTGTTCCGTGCAAACTTGGAGATGCTCACGCTATCTATAATTCATCAGGCGAATCAGTACGATGGCTCAACTTTGCAGTTTCTGAAAATAAGGGACAAGGCGATGCATTTGATCTGGGCGATAGCAGAGTGGGGGCGAGTATTGATCGTGTTCCTGTTTTTGTTTCCAGTCAACTGAAGAAGGATGCACTGAAGGATAGCAATCATTCGTATGTTGGTAGCGGAGTACTCTATCGCAGAGTGTTAGGCTCTGAAATTTTTAATACGCGTTGGAACCATGTTGATCATCTTGTAATTCCTGCAGGCAAGTCAACAAGTGCAAGATTGTTAGAAGGTATTGAAGAAGTGTACTATGTAATCAAAGGTTCAGGCACGGCAACATTAGGTTCGTTGTCCAAAACAATTGTTGCCGATGATTCTTTTACAGGACTATTGGGCGAGTCAGTATCGTTGTCCAATACCGGAACAGAAGACCTTGAATTACTCATCATTGGAGTTTCGGTTTCCACAGATAAGAATCCGAATCAGTACAAACCGCTCACCAAACCAAAGGCTATCGTTTTGCAAATGGATTTTGTTGTTCCTAAAGAAAATGGTGAGGCCTTCGAGAAAATGTATTACTCTATTTATGTTCCGGCCATGACCGTGCAAAAGGGTTATCTCGAATCCAAACTGCTACGACTCTTCCCTGAAGATGTAGCCAAAGGAATTGAAGCAGAACCAACAAACTATAATTATGCTATTCAGATTTCATTTGATACCGAAGAGAACAGACGCCTTTGGGTGGCGAGTGAACAACATAAGATTGCCTGGCCAGCGGCATCAAAACTAGCCAAAGAATTTAAGTGGCGCGGTTATGATGTTATGGGAGATGATCATAACTGATTATTGATATTATGGTCATCTCTTAAAATTCCCTCTATCCTTCTTAACAGGAGAAGGGAAGGGATGAGGTATGTAATAAAAAAGTTTTTAGAGATGTCCTTAAGATAAAAGAAAAAAAACCTAACCTATTCCAATGAAACCAATCTCATGTTTATTATTTGCTGTGTTGCTGTGTATATCAGGAACAGCTATAGGCCAACCTCCGCGAGGCCCATTTATTATTTCTCCTAAGATCAATGCGGATAAAACGATTACTTTCAGTTATCTGGCACCTTTAGCTAAGGATGTAAAATTGAGTGGACAATTTCTGAAGTCGCCTGTAGACATGAAGAAAGATTCTATCGGCATTTGGAGTGTAACGGTTGGTCCCGTTGCCCCGGATATTTATCCATACAGTTTTCGTGTTGATGGTGTTAACGTGATGGATCCGGCCAATGTAGCGTTTTTCCCGAATGAAAGGTTTAAAGGAAGTCTGGTTGATGTTCCTGGCGATCAACCTTTAATTCATGCCATGAAAGATGTTCCGCATGGCACCATTACCTATGAATATTATCCATCGCTTAAAGGCAGTACGGGATCGGTGGTGGTTTATACACCGCCTGGTTATAATAAGAGTTCTTCGGTTAAGTATCCTGTTTTTTATCTCATCAGTGGAACCACTGACACCGAAGAAGATTTTTATAAAGTAGGTCGCACAAATTTCATTCTGGATAATCTCATTGCAGAAGGAAAGGCAAAGCCGATGATTATTGTTATGCCCTATGGAAATCCAATGGCAAGAATCGCAGAACAAACAGGACAACCTAAACCAGCAGACCTGACGTCAAGAGAAGGTGAGGATGCAATAAGCAGAGCAAAACTTTTTGAGGATGATCTGGTAAAAAACATCATACCGTACATTGATCATAATTACCGAACGATCAATGATCGAAATAGTCGTGCGATCGGTGGCTTCTCACGTGGTGGCGGACAAACTTTACGAGCAGGCTTTGGTAATATGAATACCTTCTCCTGGATTTGTTCTTACAGTGCTGGTCTTTCTCCGTCAGAGATGGAAACTCACTACAAACACATTGGCGCTGATTCTAAAAAGACAAATGAACAGTTGAAATTACTTTGGGTAAGTGTGGGGAGTGATGACTTTATGTATAAAGGCAACATCGAATTTATGGACTACCTAAAGTCCAAAGGTGTTACGTACAAAAGTTTGATAACGTCAGGTGGCCATACCTGGATGAATGTTAAGACGTATGTTGCCGAAACGGCCCAATTACTTTTTCAATGAAAACGATGCTTACGATGAAACGAATATTTCAATTATTGCCTGTGTTGCTTTTGGTTACTATCAGACTACACGCACAACGTCCGCCAGCCATTAGTTCGCCTGATGTGCAGACTGATCATAGTATTACCTTCCGGTATTTTTCACGAACTGCGCAGCGTGTTTATGTGTCAGGGGAATTTTTGAAAGCACCTGTTGCTATGAAGAAGGATACTTCCGGAATATGGAGCGTTACTGTGCCACCGGTTACACCTGATATTTATCCGTACAGTTTCTGGGTCGACAGTGTTCAAATCGCTGATCCGAATAACACCTACATCTTTGCGAATGAAAGATTTAAACGGAGCATCGTGGATATCCCGGGTGATAAGCCGTTAATCCATTCTCTTCAAAATGTGCCCCATGGAAAAGTGAGTTATCAATATTATAATTCTACAACGTTAGGAACGACTCGCACTTTATTAGTGTACACACCACCCGGATTTAAAGCGGATGGAAAAATAAAGTATCCGGTGCTTTATTTGATTCACGGAGGATCAGATACAGAAGAGACGTGGACAAAAGTCGGACGCGCTAATTTAATTGCTGATAATTTAATTGCTCAGAAAAAAGCAAAACCTATGATTATCGTAATGCCTTACGGTAATGTGAGGCCAAAGCCGATGGCGGATTTTACGCAAGATGTTATCAAGGATATCATTCCCTTTATTGAAGCTAACTATCCTGTCATTAAAGAGAGTAAAGGTCGCGCAGTCGCTGGGTTTTCTGTCGGTGGCGGACAAACACTCAATATCGGATTAACCAATACCGATAAGTTTGCCTACATCTGTTCCTATGCACCCTATACTGCTACAGATGAGTTTAAAAAGAATTTTAAAAACTGGTCTCCTGATGCTGCCGCGATGAATAAGCAACTTAAATTATTTACGATCAGCGTAGGCACAGAAGATTTTCTTTACGAAAGTGTGAAACAAAACATTGCCATGTTTCAGGAAAAGAAAATCAAGATCGAACCACTTATTGTACCCGGTGGTCATACCTGGATGAATTGCAAACTTTATTTGACGAATACACTCCAACAGATTTTTAAATAGACTGAATCGCATCAATGTTTAACTAACCAGAATTTAACATGGAATGGACATTTGAAAAAATAATCACTACAGAGGAGCAACTCCGTGAAATTATGGGGTATCCCAGCGAAATAGTTACCCGAAAAACAATCCATTACATTGATGAAAACTGTAGGAGTTTTATTGAAAATTCTCCCTTCATAACGATAGCGACATCTGACTTAAACAGAAATTTTGATGTGTCTCCAAAAGGAGATCCGGCAGGGTTTGTAAAAATATTAAGCGATACAATGCTGGCGATCCCTGACAGACCCGGAAATAAGAAAGCAGACACGCTCACGAACATCATTCAAAATCCAAGCATAGGATTGATTTTTCTAATTCCAGGAATTAAAGAAACGTTAAGAGTGAACGGAGAGGCTAAAATAGTAACGGACAAAAGTGTATTAGAACTATTATCCTGTAATGGTAAACCACCCTCCATTGCAATCATTGTGAATGTGAAAGAGGCATTTATGCACTGTGCTAAATGCATTATACGATCTAACCTGTGGAGGAAAATTGATGACGCTCAGGAACGTTCTGTTCCATCTTTAGCCAAAGCATTGGTTGACCATGGGAAATTGGATATCACATATCAGGAATTGGATGATCTTATAAAAGATGATGAGAAAACAAATTTGTATTAAAACGTTGTGAGCCGCCAGAGTCTCCGAGGTGGTAGACACTTCGGGGAAAGAAAAATTTAAGAAAGACCAATCATTACAAAAGGAATCAACTATGCACAAAAAACACAAATCATCCGTACCCGCTATAGCCCTTGTCGTTTTAGTAGGATTACAGACAAGTGCTATTAATGCTTTTGGGCAGCAGCCGCCTCCGGGTCTGCCAACAAGACCCCCCGTTAACGTCCCTATCCAAAGTGATACTACACGGAGCCTGAACATACTTTTTACACCTGCCACCAGTGTAAAAAAGACACCAGATGCCGGGGGGTTCATTCAACGTTGGTTGGTTCTTGAGCCGATCAAGAAAGACATCGCCAGAAATAATATTTTCACCGATAGCTATCTCAGAACAACATTTTCCAGCAATAATTTTTCCAACGATTTTACCGTAGTTCCAAAAAATGGCGAGACGGTAAAAATGGGAGATCAGAACCTGAAATGGTATGCCCTCGACAGTAAGGTATTCAACTTTAAATTATACCGGTTTGCGTATGCTATAAAAAAGCCACAAAACGGAGTACTCTTTTGGGTCGTGACCATCATCAACTGCCCGGAGGAAATTAAAAACGTAAGAATGGCTGCAGGGTGTAATTCATCGGGCATGTTCTGGTTGAATGGTGAGGAAGCCCTTATGATTTCGGGCGACAAGGACATGGTTGTGGATAATTGTACATCAACCCGTTTAACGCTTAAAAAAGGAAAGAATATTATCAGAGGAGCAGTGATCAACGGGCCCGGTATGGTTTATTTTTGTGTACGCTTCCTGGATGAGAAATCACAGCCACTCAAAAATTTCACCATCAGTTCTGAATAAAAACAGTTTGCCTGTTTCAAATCTTCCTGGTACAGAAACTCATATTCTTATTACATGAAAAATCTTAAAACAAAAATCACAGCAACCATAGTATCCGTATTCTTAGGCGGAACGTTACTGGCACAAGTCGGTAAACCCTTCATACACGATCCATCAACAATCGTAGAATGTGAAGGAAAGTATTACACCTTTGGCACCGGTGGAGGTGGATTAATATCGGAAGACGGTTGGACATGGAACGGTGGAGCCGTAAGACCCGGTGGTGGAGCTGCCCCCGATGCTATTAAAATTGGCGATCGCTACCTGGTGGTTTATGGCGCAACGGGTGGCGCTACCAACCACAAAGGAAAGATCTATACCATGTGGAATAAAACGCTTGATCCGAATTCTCCCGATTTTAAATACGCTGACACGGTTGCGGTAGCCACGTCTGATGGTTATGAAGATTGTGATGCCATCGATCCCGGTGTTATGCTCGATCCTACTACAGGACGCCTTTGGCTTTCGTATGGTACCTATTTTGGATTCAGCCGCATTGTAGAACTTGATCCTAAAACAGGTAAAAGAGTAAAAGGAAATAAACCCGTTGATGTGGCCATTGTTTGCGAAGCCACCACGTTAGTCTATCGTGACGGTTGGTACTATCTTCTTGCCACACACGGCACGTGTTGCGATGGCGCCAATTCTACCTACAACATCGTTGTTGGTCGTTCTAAAAAAGTAACAGGTCCTTATATCGATAATGTGGGAAGAGACATGCTGCAAGGTGGAGGCAAAATGGTTGCTGCTACGGGGGGAAATCTTATCGGGCCGGGTCATTTTGGACGGATTGTTATTGCGGATGGAGTTGAAAAAATGTCTTGTCACTATGAAGCAGATTTAGATCAGAGTGGGCGCAGTGTGTTAGGCATCCGTCCCTTGCTCTGGAAAAATGGATGGCCGGTTGCAGGAGATAATTTTAAAGAAGGAACGTATGAAATTGAATCGGAGAGAAGAGGATACGGACTGGAGCTAGCCGTTGATCCTTTACGAATGGCTGGCGGAATGCGATTTAATCGGAACAATGATGAACCAATAAAACCAGTTCCGCCACAGCAATTGGCAGATGTTATTAACACCTGGCCCACTGGTAACATTAACGTAAGAATAGGAGATTATATGGCTCGCCCTCACCAAAAGTGGACCATTACAGCTGTGCCTGATGCAGGAGGATACTTAGGTGGTGCGTATTATAAAATAGTACTTGCGGGAACAGAGCGGGCGCTGGCGGCTACAGCCGATGCTGAAGTGATAACGCTTCCGGCATTCACTGGCGCACCAGAACAGTTATGGCGAATTGATCAACTAACGGATGGAACATACCGCATCATGCCTAAAGTCATTCCTGATTCAAAACAGCAATTAGCATTGGTATCTTCCGGAGATACCAGACCGACATTGGGTACCTTTGATATGAATAGCGACAACTCCAAATGGAATTTTAGAGCACACTAACTATATTCTGGTCATGCACAATGTATCTCAAGCCCTGTTTAGTCTTCACAAACTTTTAAAAATTCAATCTTCTAATTATGAAAACAATTACGCTCATCGTGCTGATGTTTATCTCGACCAATTCTTTTGTGAACAACGTTACCGGTCACTGGACAGGGAGGATTATGGATCAGTTTGATATTTCTTATGACTTTACACAAGAGGGCGAGAAACTGACCGGAACAACTACGGGACCTGAAGGCAATGTAATTCCCATTAACAATGGCGTTATTAAGGGTGATGATATTTCTTTTACCATTAATGTAATGGGAGGTAATGCACCAGTTACCGGAAAGGTAAATGGCAACACGATGTCACTATCCATTACTTTTGATGGAAACCCGGCTCCGTTTGAATTAAAGAAAGTGGATAAATAACTACGTGCGTAGTTTAATTTTCCGATCAGTCTCCCGCCTCAGGAACTCTTACGACTCACCAACATTCACAGCGAGTTATACCACTTGGTCGTCAACAGGTAAAGTCACGAATGATTTTTCTGGACACACCAGGTAGTCATGCATCTCATGTTTTGAACGTTAGTGGTTTTTAAGGGTTCATACAGCTCGCCAAATTCCTGGGTATAGTTTAATAGCGTTTGCTCGTTTACTAAAAACCGTTCTGTTCCATCGGGAAGCAGGTAGCGGCCGTTGCCTGTTGATCGAACCAACGGTTCAATACCAATATCGGATGCCAGCCGCGAAAAAAAATAGCCACCTGGTTTTAATACCCTGAACATAGAGCGTAACATCATTTCGAAATGCTGTTGATCCTTTGCGAAGTGTAGAACGGCACTGCAAACAACCAAATCAAATTTTGCATTCTCAAAGGGTAAATTTTCTGCACTGGCAATCGTGAAGTTTTCTGCTGCATTTTTGGGAGCAAGAGAAGCCGATACGTTCTTTACTACCTCAACCGATTCGGCATCTGGATCGACACCGTATACCTCATGGCCATTACGCAAAAAGTAAAATAGGTTTCGTCCATTGCCACAGCCTACATCCAACACTTTATGGGCGTTATCATAACGACCTTTCAGCAATTGGTCAAACAGGTAGATATCAATATTGCCGTACGTTTCCCGAAGAGTATTCTGCATGAAAAAAAGTTTTATAATTCAAATGTAGCGTACTATATATCTGAATGGAGTTTGCTATTTGATTAAAAGTGTAACGAATATTTTCTCCGGTATTCCAATGGACTATAGTGTGTTATTTTTTTGAATTGACGATTGAAGTTTGAGGCTGTGCTGAACCCGCTGTCGTAGCACACTTGCGAGATGTTTATTTTTTGATTGGTAAGGAGTTTGCAACTGTGTCCCACCCGGATCTCAATTAGAAAATCGGAAAACGTTTTGTTAGCATGATTTTTAAAATAGCGACTAAAAGAGCTGGGACTCATATTAGCAATGGCAGCGACATCCTCCAAATTTATTTTCTCGCGAAAGTTTTTCATCACATACGTATGCACACGACTCATACGATCCCGTTGAGCTTCTTTCATAGAATTGAAATATCCTTCAGTAGCCAACAGTTTATGGTCTGTTGAGTTAGCGATGACGTTTAATAAATTAAGAAGAGTCAATATGCGGTCAAAGTCCTTTAAGTTCAAAATGGCGCGCATCATGTTGCTAACCTGAAGGTAGGTTTCGCCACTAATTTCCATGCCGCGCTGTGCATCCTGAAGAAGCTGCTTCACTTTATACAGTTCGTTTTTGTATAGAAAGTCCTTACCCAGAAAATTTTCCGGAAAGTAAATCACGATGCCTGCTGCGTTGAGACTTGAGTTGTTCTCAAAATACGCATGGTCGCTTTGCCAAAGGTGTGGTAGGTTGGGGCCTGTAAACACAAGATCTCCTTCACGGAAAGTACTGACATGGTCACCTATGAATCGTGTACCGGTTCCCTTCTCTACTAAGAAGAGCTGGTATTCAGGATGAAAATGCCAGTTGGGATCAAAATGCGGAGCCTCCAAATACTTGGCCTCAAAGGCATAGTTTTCGGATATGGGCGATTTCTCGAGTGCTGCTTTCATTGCTCAGTTAGTGATAGGGTATTGCTACCGAAATGTAATTTATGACATTTAATTACCCGATTATTTAATCAATTACTTAAATCATGTTAAAATAAAGTCATTTCTTGATAAGAAACAGCAATCGATTGCGTCAAAGTTATGGGAACTTAGCCCTCTTAAAACACCATTGCACCATGCGATTACTCATCTCAATCCTTAGTCTTTGTATTATTTGGCTTGTCACATCCTGCGACAAGCCAGCCAAAAAAATGCGGGATGATTCCGGAAAACTGCAGATCCTTTTTTTGGGTCATAACAGCGAACATCATAACTCAGCCGCCTTAATGCCGCTGTTGGCAGCCCAACTCGCAGTAGACGGAATCAACTTTACCTATACCAGTAATCCTGACGATCTCAATACGGAGAACCTCGATAAATACGATGCATTAATGATTTATGCCAATCATGATAGTATCACTACTTCGCAGGAAAGCGCTCTATTATCTTTTGTAGAAAAAGGACGCGGATTTATTCCAGTGCACAGTGCGAGTTGGTGCTTTCGCAATTCTCCAAAATATATTGAGCTTGTAGGCGGGCAGTTTTTAAAACATAAAGTAGACACTTTCATTACAGAAATTGTAAAGAAAGATCACTCCATCACACAAGGGTTGACGCCATTCTCTACGTGGGATGAAACCTATGTGCATGATAAACTCGCCAGCGATATTACAGTATTGATGGAACGTGTGGAGGGCGATCATCGCGAGCCATGGACGTGGGTAAAACAATACGGAACAGGTAGAGTGTTTTATACGGCTTATGGTCACGATGAAAAGACCTGGGATAATCAAGGTTTTCATGAACTCATGAAGCAAGGAATCTTGTGGGCGGTTGGCGATGAAGCGAAACAAAAATGGGAAGCCTATAAAAAACAACTTCCTATCTTAGTCTATCGCGATCAGGATGGTATTCCAAATTATGAAAAGAGAAGTCCTGCACCGCGTTATCAGGATCCACTGACACCAGAAGAATCTGCTAAACTTATTCAGGTACCGGTAGGGTTTGATCTTGAACTTTTCGCATCGGAACCCGACATCATCAATCCTATTGCCATGGAGTGGGATGAGAAAGGAAGATTGTGGGTTGTTGAAACTGTTGACTATCCCAATACGGTGTTAGAAGATAAAGGTGCAGGCGATGATCGCATAAAGATTTGTGAAGATACCGATGGTGATGGTAAGGCCGATAAGTTTACCGTGTTTGCCGATAAGTTAAACATTCCAACCAGTATGGTTTTCAGTAATGGTGGTGTCATCATTTCTCAAGCACCCTATTTCATTTTCTTAAAGGACACTGATGGCGATGATAAAGCAGACATGCGCAAAATAATAATAGATGGATGGGGAGTGTTTGATACACATGCCGGACCTTCTAATCTGAAGTATGGATTCGACAATCAGATTTGGGGTGTTGTAGGTTATTCTGGATTCGATGGAATTATCGCGGGTGAAAACAGACAGTTCCGTCAGGGTATTTATCACTTTAAGCCCGATGTATCCAGCTTTGAATTTATAACAAGTACGAGTAACAATACATGGGGACTTGGCTTCACCGAAAACAACGATGTTTTTGCATCAACCGCTAATAATACCCATAGCGTATTTATGGGTATTCCCAACAAAGCACTTCGTGGTACAGAGAATGTTAAACTTGCA
>DAIQPD010000128.1:0-11407 GCA_036787535.1 Chryseolinea sp. | reverse complement strand
AGAACAAAATCATCTACAGTTGCAGCAGGAGCTAAGTACGAGGCAGAGATGTTTTTGACAGGTTCATCAAGTGCTTTGACATCAGAGTTTTTTAAAGATGGTGCTCCGCTTCCTATAACTAAAGATGCAAATGGTGTACAGATGGGGAAAGTTGAATTCACTGCTCAAGGCGGTGGATACGATGCCACTGGTATAGCTAAGAAATCATTCAAAGCTAAAATCACAGTAAAGGGCCAAGATTTTGAAGACAATATTGAATATTTTGTTGCTCAACCCGTTATCCGTGTAACTACTGGTAATGCGCCAACGCTGTATATGAATTGTGGTAACACAGTTAATATTGAAGTTCCAGCATTAGGAACAAGTTATAACCCTACTTTTTCGGCAGGAAGTGCTGCTGAAATTATTAAAGGTGCTAAACCTGGGATGGTTACAATTATTCCGAAGCAAAGAAAGATTTCAGTTGCGGTGAGTAATGGAGGCACTAAATTGGGTGATCAAGGATTTGATGTTAAGAATATCCCCGAGCCCAAGTATGTAGCTTATATTGGTTCAACCCCAGTTGATTTAAGGTCTGGTATTAAAGCAAATCAGCTTGGTAATCTTACCATCAAAGCAGAGCCGGAAGCAAACTTTAAACAAGAAGTTCCAAAAGATGCTCGTTATAGAATAAAGAAGGCTGACATATCGTTAGGAAGAGGAACAGCAAGTGTTCAGAACGTAAGAGGTTCTAACGAAAATCCAGATCTTCGCTCTTGGATTGGACAGGCAAGACCTGGTGATAAAATCGTTATTGAAATTAAAGAGGTTTCCAGAAGAAATTTCAAAGACGATGAAGAGAAAGTACCTGTAAGCGGTTCAAGCGGAATCATATTTATTCAGATAAACTAGACTATGAAAAAGTCATTTTTAGCATTAGCGTTATGTGTTATTGTGGTAAGTGCTTATGCACAAGAGCCTCAGGATTTAGAGGTTCAATACAACCCAAATTCGCTCAATCCAATTGCTGTATATGAGCAACTGTATAAAGTTCGTGTTTGGAGAAACATTGACCTTCGCGAAAAACAGAACAAAGGATTTTTTGCTAAAAATGGCGAAATCACTAAGCTAATTATCGATGCAGTAAAATCTGGTGAATTAACTGATGTGTACTCAAGCGATTCACTTACTTCTAAAATGTCTAAGGAGGATTTTCAGAGTGCATTGGTTCAGGAAGCTGCTATTGCTTATCAAAATTGGGATCCCGCTACGAGTTACTATGCCGATGACATTGTTACTTATAATGGTAATAATTACCGCGCTGTGCAGGATAGTAAGGGGGCTGCTCCTAGTGCCACTGGTGAAAACTGGGCGAAAACCTCTCAGGGTAGTGGAATTGAATACCTTGTCGCGGATATAAGCAATGCCCACTTAATGGAGGATATCATTTTCGATAAAAGAAGATCAAGACTCTATTATGATATCCAAGCTATCAATTTAATTATTCCGGGAGCAAAAACAGCAACGACATTGGATATCTCCTTAGGATGGTTCAAGTATAAGGATTTAGAAAAGCTGTTCAGAAATAATGTTCAAAAGGCAGTTTGGTTTAATCGCCAGAATACTGCTCAGAACAAGAACTTTGCTGACGCTTTCCTTCTGCGCTTATTTACCGGAAGCATATATAAAACCCAAAATCCAGATGACGAAACTCTTGACGATACCTATAGGGGTAACGGAAGACCATATCAAGAAGGGGTATGGGCTCGTGAATGGGAAGAAATGAAACTAATGGAGAAGGAACACAATTTGTGGGAATTCTAAGAACAGATCAAAATATTTGAAAGAGGAGGCACTAGCCTCCTTTTTCGTTTAGTGCCTTTAGAGTTAATGCTTTCTTCTTACCTATCAACTTTTCTAGTTCCTCTATCGAAGCTTCTTTTATTTTCTTGACTGATTTGAACTCCTTTAGTAATTTTTCTGCAGTCTTCTTCCCGATACCTTCCAATCCGTCAAGTTCTGTAGTGATTTGAATCTTGCTCCTTTTTTGCCTGTGGAAGGTAATGGCAAAACGATGGGCTTCATCTCGAATTTGTTGTAGTAAAAGAAGACCTGGTGATTTTTTATTGATATGTAAAGGCAATGGATCTTCCGGATAATAAATTTCTTCCAGTCTTTTGGCAATGCCTGCAATTGGTATCTGACCATAGATATTTAATTCTTTCAGTGCTTCACAAGCACTACTAAGTTGTCCTTTCCCTCCATCTACCATAATCAGATCAGGAAGTTTCTCCCCCTCTTCCAAAAGTCTTCTGTACCTGCGTCCTACAATCTCTTTCATTGAAGCGAAGTCATTCGGACCTTCAACTGTTTTTATGTTGTAATGCCTGTATCCTTTTTTATCTGCTTTGCCATCTACGAATCGTACCATAGATGCGACCGGTACTGTACCTTGTAAATTAGAGTTGTCAAAACATTCGATGATAGAAGGCAGTGAAGGTAGTTGCATGTCCTTTTGGAGAATAAGCAATGTTTCTTTTTGTTTCGATTTTTTTCCTTCACGGAGCAACTCGCGCTCCTTTCGAAGTTCTAATGCATTTTTTATTGATAAGGCAACCAGTTTCTTTTTATCACCAATCTGAGGTATCGTATTTTCTACCCCATCTTCAAGCGTACTAACAGGGATGTTGCTAAAGATAATTCTGTGATTGCTTTTAACCTGATCACGCAATTCATGAACTGCTAAGCTTAAAAGTTCGTCATCGGGTTCATCCAATTTTTTCTTTAACTCTACTGTTTTGGAAAAAACAATGGCGCCTTCTTTTATTTGAAGGTAATTCACGTAGGCATATTCAGAGATACTGGTTATGGTGAAGACATCAACATTTGTGATATCCCGATTAACGACAAGTGATTTTGCCTGGAAGCGATCTAACGTTTCTAGTTTTAATTTGAAGCGTTGCGCTTTTTCGAACTCCAAATTTTCAGATGCCGACTTCATTTGATTAGAAAAATACTCAATAACTACATTGATATTACCTTTGAGAATATTTCTTGCTTCTGAAATTTCTTCCAGATAAGATTTTTCATCTTGAAGTCCCTCACAAGGCCCTTTGCAATTGCCAAGATGAAATTCAAGGCACACTTTAAATTTGTTCTGTTTAATATTATTTTCGTTTAACAGCAGGCTGCATGTTCTTATGGAGTAGAGTTTTCGTGTTAGCTCTAATACATTTTTCATTGCAATCACACTGGAATACGGACCAAAGTATTCGCCTTGTTTAGGAATGTATTTTCTAGTGTAGATAATTCTTGGAAACGGTTCTTTCAAAATGCAGATGTATGGAAACGTCTTATCATCCTTTAAAAGAATATTATACTTGGGCTGGTTTTGTTTGATGAAATTGTTTTCCAGCAGAAGCGCATCAAACTCGGTGTTGGCAACGGTGAATTCAATTCGTTTGATTTCAGAAACAAGCTTTAATGTTTTGCGGTTAACACCTGTGTTCTTGTTAAAATAACTATTAACTCTTTTCTTAATATTCTTTGCTTTGCCTACATAGATCAATTCATCGGTATCATTATAATATCGATAGATGCCAGGGGATTCTGGTAATCGTTGAACGACCTCTTTGAGCAGGTCATACATAATATAGGTGTTGAATTAATTTGGTTTCCAATCCTGCGTATCGACAACTCCGGTTGAATCGCTGGGAACTTCATAGATGGCACAGTCTAGCTTAATGTCTAAGTTGGCAGGCCGTTTGAACTTTCCTTTTCTGTATTCGGTGAGCGTTTGGTCAGCATAAACCTTTCTCATATACTTATCCCATATAGGTCGTGCAGTGGTAGAACCCTGACCCATGCTCCATATTTTGTAGTGGATGCTTCTTTCATCTCCACCCACCCATGCACCAGAAACTAAATTACTGGTAATGCCCATGTACCATCCGTCTGAGGCATTGTTTGTGGTTCCAGTTTTACCTCCGATTTCGTTATCAACCTTTAAGTCGTAACTAAGTCCACGTGAAGTTCCACCTGATTCTTCAACTCCACCCATTAACATGTACACCATCTTAAATGCTGTTTGTTCGCTAATTGCTTGTTTTGTTTTTGGAATAAAATTTTCGAGTACGTTACCATTCTTGTCTTCAATGCGTGTTATGTAATACGGAAGTGTGTGTACGCCTTCGTTTACAAATGTGCTGTACGCCCCCACAATTTCGTAAAGTGAAACATCGCTTACACCAAGACATAAAGAAGGAACAGCATCTAACGGACTGGTGATGCCTACGCGCCTGGCGAAATCAACTATGTTTTCAGCACCAACACGTTGAAGCACTTGGGCGGTAATTGAGTTCTTTGATTGTGCCATGGCTTGTCGGAGTGTTAACCAAACCCCAGTACCTCTGTCACCCTCAGCATTTGGCGGACTCCATGTGGTGCCAGACACAGTAAATGTTGGTGAAACATCCTGAAACTTTTGACAGGGACTGTATTCAGACTCCATTGCTGTTCCATACACAAATGGTTTGAATGCAGAACCAGGTTGACGTGTACCTTGGCGAACGTGATCGTACTTAAAATACTTATGATTTATTCCTCCTACCCATGCTTTGATTGCACCGGTATGTGGATCCATTGACATGAAACCCGTTTGAAGAAAGCGCTCATAATAGTTGAGTGAATCCATTGAGCTAAACAACGTATCGCGCTCTCCCTTCCATGAAAATACAGTCATCTGTTTTTTTATGTTGAGAGCAATGTTCACTGAATCATCTCCTTTTCCATATCTGTTTACTAGATTTCTGTAGGTTTCTGTCCTTTTAATGCGCGATTGAAGAAATCCTTTTATCTCATTTCGGTTATCATCAATCCATGGATTACCTCCTTTCCAATGCGCGTCAAATGCTTTCTGTTGCGCCTTCATATTTTCCTCCACAGCTTCTTCAGCATACCGCTGCATGCGGCTATCAATGGTGGTATAAATTTTAAGTCCGGATTCCCACAAATCATAATTATGTTCTTTACACCAACGCATTAAATCATTGGTGATCTCTCTTCTAAAATAGGTAGCAAGACCTTTGTTTTGATTTTGAACCTGAAAACGTAAAGTAATTGGTAAGACCTTTATCGAATCATATTCAGCGCGTGAGATGTATTGGTGCTTCACCAGTTTGCTTAGAACTTCGTTTCTTTTCTTTAAAGAAGTTTCTGGATATCGATGAGGGTCATAAAGTGATGGATTCTGTAGCATACCAACAAGTACTGCCGATTGTGGAATATCTAAACTGTCTGTTGTTGTATCAAAATAGGTGAGGGCTGCGATTTTAATTCCAAACGCATTACTCCCAAATTCAAATGTGTTGAGGTACATCGCAATGATTTCCTCTTTTGTAAAATTGCGCTCTAACGTAACGGAGATAATCCACTCTTTAGTTTTCTGAACAATACGTTTAGGAAGGCTTCCTAATTTTGCGACAGGGCCATCTAAACTTAATTCTTTGTTTTGAGTGAAAAGATTTTTTGCTACTTGTTGAGTGACTGTGCTTCCTCCGCCAGCGGGATTGAAAGTGATAATACCCCAACCTACCCGAACGTAAGCCCAAAAGTCCATGCCGGAGTGTTCATAGAATCGATGGTCCTCCGAGTATATTAATGTATTGACAAGATCGGGTGATAGATGGTCATAAGTAATCTGACTTCTGTTTGATGTAAAGTATCTTCCTAATGAAACTCCATCTGCGGAGATCAGTTCAGACGATAAATCATTCTCCGGATTTTCAATTGTTTTGAGACTGGGCATTCCGCCAAATAATCCGAAAAGATCAATCTTAACCGAATAGACGTAAAGCGGAAAGCCGATAATAAAGGCGAGGAAGAAAATCCAAATACCTTTTATGATTTTTCTAAACCAGCGATTTTGAATTAGAAAGAAATCAGCGACTTTCTGTAGGATAGTTTTTTTCAAAGAATTGGATGTACTCATCGAGACCTTTAGTTCGGTAAAATATATCGAAATTGTCCTTCGTAATTACAAAACTATTGAATTTATGGTTTCGAAGTTCGGTAAAGGTAGGAAGCTTTTCGTTGAAAGTCTGCACATACTCCAAAGCATAACTTATGCGAGGTAAATCGGCCACGAAAGTTATGGTGAACTCATCGTTTAAAGCCAGGTTGCTGGTCTTCAGTTTTAAGTCGTTGAAGTTTGCTTTGTTGAATTTTTCAAGTGTAGCTGAAGCGATGTCGTTCAGGTTCTCAGTCTTCTTGTACACCAGCACAAAGTAATGTGGTTCTTCAAGCGATCGGATATATTGTATTCCTTTTTGCTTCTCTTCTTTACTGATCAGATTGAGAGAGGCATCCAATAATTTCTTTGCGTAAGCGGAGATATCTCCTTCCGGATATTCTTTTATAAAGGAATCGAGCGCAAGTTGATACTGACTGATGTCTTGTGTTTTACCTATAATCAGGATAGAGAGAAGTTTCATGTTGGGTGTAAAGGCCGTTTCACCCAGCGCCATTGCTTCTTTTAGCTTTTCTTCGCAAGCACCAAAATTGTCTTCCAGAAAATAGTCGTAAGCAATTTTATACATCTGCTTTTGCTTTTCTAGTGCGAGGCTTGATTCTTCAAGGTAATTGGGGTTTACTAAAATCCTGGCGTAGGTAGATTCCGGATATTTTTCTTTGAGTAAAGCGGCATAGGTATTTGCCTTTTCAGGATTCGAATCTTTATAGATTAAATACAATTTATAAAGCACCTCTGGTTCATGTTCGGTTGTTGGGAAGCGCTTCAGTAATTTGGTGTATGATAAGATTGCATTATCCGTTTCCAGCAATTTGAAGTAATAGATATCACCCAAACCGAAATAAGCATCTTCGATTTTCTTTAATGACTCTTTCTTTTGCTCAGCAGTACGTGGAATCTCCTTCTGAATTCGTTCATATTCGGCAGCAACTGGATCTGCAACAGCAGTCGTTGCAATATCTTCTGGTTTGTCTTTCTCAGAGTTTGGAATGGCTGTATTGGTTCTAACAACATCAGTGGTTGAAGCAGATCGAAGTGACCGTCTCCAGTTA
The DNA here is from genome assembly GCA_036787535.1 of Chryseolinea sp. Classification (GTDB taxonomy): domain Bacteria; phylum Bacteroidota; class Bacteroidia; order Cytophagales; family Cyclobacteriaceae; genus Chryseolinea. The sequence goes on along the minus strand of DAIQPD010000128.1, from coordinate 4,348 downwards.
TCCTCTAAAGGAATTGGTCCCCATATCCGAACAAATTCAGATTGGCCTAACGACATTGCAGATGGATTCCCAAAATACCAATCCACCGACTCTTCGGTTGTTCCATCATCAGAGATAAAAGTAGAATTGTTTGATGAAGTAATCTCTACGCGATTAAAAAGTCGTCTTTTTGTTTTTTTAATTTTGCTATCGGCAATCCTTTTCTGCGCAGTCAGCGCTGAATCAATTTGATGGTACAGTGAGGCCGAATCAAGTGTTGACATCGTAAGTAAGCTATCTTGCCATTGGATCGTCTTTAAATGTTTTGCAAATTCATTTAAAACTTGCTGTCTTTCTTTTATGCTGGCATACCCTTCAAAATCTTTTGGCAATGAAGTAATTGCGCTATCGTAATAGGCTTGCGATAGTTCATATTTTTTCAGCGTGTCATAATAAATCTCACCCAGGCGAAGGTAAGCCTCTCCATCAATAAGCTTATTGGTCCCTTCACGAACAGAGGTATTCAGAAACCCAATAGCTTCGTTTATATTTTTTTGTTTGAGTTCAAACATCCCCATCTCATAATAGATTTTGTCTTTGAACTCTTTGTTCTTTGAATCCTTCAATAATTTCCGAAAGGACTTACGTGCGGCATTAACATTTCTGTTACGAGAGATTTCAGTTACTTGTGCTGAATAAAGACGAGCATAAAAATCGACTTCATATTCCGGATTGGTACTCAGGCATTTTCGATAGAAACTGTAAGCTTCTGATTCAAAACCTAATTTTTGATAGACTTGTCCGATGATAAAATAAATTCTACCAGGCCGATCTTTCTTACCCAGCATCGGTGTTGCAATTGTAAGGTTTCGAACCATCTTATCATAATCTTCAAGGATTTGATAAAGGTAGGCCTCCTCAAGCGCCAGATATTTTTGATTTGTTTTACTGAGCTCTTCTTTGTGTAGGAAGTCGATGGCCGCTTTTGCATTATTCAATTCTTTGTGTTCTATAAAAGTGCGGATCAATGAGATGACTGCCATGTGCCGAGCATCAGGATCTTTACTTTTTCCGTTTACGAATTTGAATGTTTGAATAGCGTTGGCCCAATCCAAACTATACATTCTAGCTTTGCCCACCAAAATATAACCATCGTCTACCCACTTGCTGTTGGGGTGACGTTGAATCGCAATGGAGGCCATCTTCACAGCTTCTTGCACTTCCTTATCATAGCCGAGCGCAAGATTTGAATCAAGCGCAGGATAGAGTCGAAGAATTTTATTGTAATCATCGTGAAGGCCCGACCAAATTGTTTTTTCAATTTTTCGAATCTCTTCGTTTGCGTAGTAGTAGCCGTTAAAGTGTGATGTTGTATTATGATATGCCTTGCTTGTCCATGTATTTTTTTCGGACGAGCATCCGCTTAACAGGGCAAGAAAAAACAAGTTGGTGATGTATATGCAGCAGTTTTTCAACGAATTCGATTTGTGAAAGTAAAACGCAAAAAACCTACATTCCATATTTTCGTAAGCCAGAATATCTAATTTTGTGCAAAAAAGCGGAATATATTGAAAGCAAAAAAAACAATATCAAATTGGTTAACCACGCGATACCAGCTTATCATCCGCAATGAGGAGAACTTCGCTGAGAAAACCAGTGCGGGCTTTACCTACTCGAAAGTAATTCTTTTTTCAGTTATTCTCTTTTCTACCATTTTCGTGCTCAGCCTTTTTATGGTAAAAACTGTGCTTGAAAAATGGTTTGATCCAAAGTATGAACAAATGGTGCTGAACCAAGAGCTTCTGGCACTTGGCCAGCGTGTAGATTCTCTCAGTATTGCCGATGAACAAAAGAGCCAGTTCATTCTTAACCTGCAGCAAATTCTGAGTGGCGATACGGGTTCAATTCAAAAACCATCAGAAGGTATTTCAGCTGGGAGTCAGGTATTAACAAAGCCGACAAACTTAAAGCCAACGAAGAATGACTCTACCTTTCGCAAGGAATTCGAAAAATCAGATTTGTCTTTAATTACACTCACCAATTCAAAGTATCGCGAACTTCAGGAGACTTTTTTTTATTCCCCTCTTGCAGGATTTGTTTCCGATTCATACAATTTAAAGAAAGGCCATCTTGGTGTTGATATAGTTGCCAAAGCAAATGAGCCTATAAAATGTATTGCTGATGGAACGGTAGTGTTCTCATCATGGACACAAGACTCTGGATATGTAATTATGGTACAGCACAGAGGCAATCTGATATCGGCCTATAAGCACAATGCCCAACTCATGAAAAAAGTTGGTACCTTTGTGAACGGAGGCGAAATAATTTCTATAGTTGGGAATAGCGGAGAACTAACCAATGGACCCCATCTTCATTTTGAATTGTGGTTCAATGGAAACTCGCTTAATCCTGAAGAATTTGTAACCTTTTAACCAGAAACGTCATGCTGAATTCAAAAGAACAAAAACGAGCAGCGGAGGAGATTAGCAGCTCGAGCAACACCATCGGAAAGGGAACATTCCTTGAAGGCAATATCGAAACCTATGGCAATATTCGTATTGAAGGTAAAGTAACAGGTAATGTAAAATCAAAATCGAAAGTTGCATTAGGGCACTCATCACATGTGCAGGGAAACATCATTGCTTTGAACGCTGATATTGAAGGTGAAGTAAAAGGTAAAATAGAGATTGCCGAATTACTGGTGTTGAAAGCAACTGCCGTTATTAATGGCGATATTATCACAGGTAAATTAGTAGTTGAACCAGGTGCCGTTTTCAATGGCACGTGTAAAATGGGTGCAACCATTAAGGATATTAAAATAGGCGACAATGGCCTTAGTCGATCCATCTCCGAGCAAGAAGCCAAAACCATCTAGTTACTATTTAAAGTATAGCAGCCTCGCCATTCAGTTGTTGGCTGCCATGTTTTTTATGGGATGGCTCGGCTATTTGTTAGACAAGTATCTCGCGCTTAAGTTTCCTGCCTTCATGCTTTTTTTTGGATTTTCTGCCTTTGCAGGAATGATGTATCAGATCTATAGATCGATAAATAAGGACAATCAGTGATCCGTTTTTTTTTAGTGCTGCTACTTTCAGCCGTTGCTATTTGGGCATTGTCCTGGTTGGCTCATGACTTGGGCTGGATTTCAATGCTTCCAAGTTTTCTCTATCAAACCCTTATATTTCTCACCTTCGGCACAGGCATAATGTATAGGTACCTGTATCAGATTAAAAAGCCTGAAACGTTTGTGCAGCTCTATCTTTTTATGATGGTGTTAAAAATGATAGCGTTTGGTGGTTATGCCTTTATTGTTGTTCTGAAAGATCGCGCAGGCGCAACATCTAATATTGTCTTTTTTCTGATTCTCTATTTCATTTTTACGGCACTCGAAATTGCTTTTCTGTTTCAAAAAACGAAAGAAGACCACACTTCTTAAATAGGGCAAAAAATTTTTAAAAGATTTTTTTCTGGGAGTGGAATTAATACCTTTGCGCTCGGATTTTGAAAACCTTGAAATAAGCCCGAATGACCGTGTTTCTCAGCTCTTTAAAGCGAATTCTACCAGTTCTTATCATACTGCTTTGCGCGCTACCTTTAGGTGTTTTTGCAGCTGGGCAAGAGCACGAAGAGGAGCATCCAGCTGAAGAAAAAGCCTTCAACGCCAGCGAGGTTATTTTACACCACGTAGTCGATGACCACATCTGGCATTTATGGGATGGCCACTATGGCACCATCTACCTTCCGGTAATTGTTTACTCTTCTGAAAAAGGTCTTGATATTTTCTCTTCGCACAACTTTTATGGTGAACACCATAATGTAGTTGATTACAATGGCTACAAGCTCGAACACAATCACATCACATTAGCCGATTCAGGCAAGTCAGTTTTTGATGTGTCGATCACCAAGAATGTTGCCATGCTTTTAATCAATGCCACATTAATGGTGTTGGTATTCATGGCTGTAGCGAAGGGCTACAAAAAGAATAAGGGTGCTGCACCAAGCGGAATCCAATCTTTCATCGAGCCGATTATTGTTTTTGTTCGTGATGAAATAGTAAAACCAAACATAGGTCACAAGTATGAGAAGTTTTTGCCCTATCTACTTACCCTGTTTTTCTTTATCCTCTTCGGTAACTTATTAGGTTTACTTCCTGGGGCGGCCAACCTAACGGGGAATATCGCGGTAACCCTTGTTCTTGCTGTGCTTACCTTTATTCTGACTAACGTAAACGGCAACAAAGCCTACTGGGGTCACATCTTCTGGACACCTGGAGTTCCGTTAGTATTACGATGGATAATTCTTCCGGTAGAAATTGTAGGAATCTTCACCAAGCCTATTTCGCTTACAGTTCGTTTGTTCGTAGCCATTA
>DAIQPD010000127.1:0-11500 GCA_036787535.1 Chryseolinea sp. | reverse complement strand
CATTCTAATAGTGAGTTTGTCATTGATTTTATAAGACTTATGCCCGGTGTGCCAAAGGCTAAAGTAAAATCAAGAATTGTGATTACCCCGGAGCATGCAAAACGGTTCTTATTGGCTCTAAAGGATAACATTGATAAGTACGAAGCCAGTTTTGGGCCGATTAAACGCACAGATGATATGCCTAAGTTTCCTATGAATTTTGGGGGAACTATAGGAGAGGCATAGACGAAAAATAGGCAGATTTAAGGAGTATTGCCCGTGTATCAGTTGTGAAATTCTTGAAAAAGGTTTTGCTTCCTTTGTTTCTTATGATACCTTTGCAGTCCTAAATTTTCGAGAGGTTTATAAAACTAGATATAAATGCCTACCATTCAACAACTTGTAAGAAAAGGCCGGACGAAATTGACATTTAAGTCAAAATCACCCGCGCTTGATTCATGCCCTCAGCGCAGAGGCGTATGTACACGTGTGTACACAACAACGCCTAAAAAGCCGAACTCAGCGATGCGTAAAGTAGCCCGCGTTCGTCTTACCAACGGAAAAGAGGTTAACGCCTACATACCTGGTGAAGGTCATAACTTACAGGAACACTCTATCGTGTTGATCCGCGGTGGAAGGGTAAAGGATTTACCAGGGGTTCGATACCACATTATCCGTGGTGCATTGGATACAGCCGGTGTAAACGGCCGTAAGCAAAGCAGATCTAAATATGGTGCTAAACGTCCGAAAGCTGGAGCGGCTGCTGCTGCCCCTGCAAAAGCCGGAGCTAAGAAAAAATAATCTTTAGAAGCGATGAGAAAGTCAAAACCAAAGAAAAGATATTTACTTCCTGACCCTAAGTTTCAGGATACACTAGTAACGAAGTTCGTTAACTACTTAATGGAAGCAGGTAAGAAAAGTGTTGCCTACAGCATTTTTTATGACGCTGTTGAATTGGTAGAAAAGAAAACAAGCGAGCCAGGACTTGATGTTTGGAAACGTGCTATGACGAATCTTTCACCTGCAGTTGAGGTGAAGAGCCGCAGAGTAGGTGGTGCTACATTTCAGGTTCCGATTGAAGTTCGTCCTGAACGTAAATTGAGTTTGAGTATTAAATGGCTTATTGACTATGCTCGCCTTCGTGGTGAAAAAACGATGATGGATAAATTGGCTGCAGAGATTATTGCTGCTTCAAAAGGAGAAGGTGCTGCTATTAAGAAGAAAGACGATACTCATCGTATGGCAGAGGCAAATAAGGCATTTTCACATTTCAGATTTTAATTCAGCTCCAAAGCATGTCTAGAGATTTAAGATTCACCAGAAACATTGGTATAGCGGCTCACATTGACGCGGGAAAAACCACGACAACTGAACGTATACTTTATTATGCTGGTGTAAACCATAAGATTGGTGAAGTACATGATGGTGCTGCCACAATGGACTGGATGGCGCAGGAGCAAGAAAGAGGTATTACCATTACTTCTGCTGCAACAACCGTTTTTTGGAAGTACAGAGAGAATGACTATCACGTTAACATTATTGATACTCCAGGACACGTTGACTTTACCGTTGAGGTAAACCGCTCATTGCGTGTATTGGATGGATTGGTTTTCTTGTTCAGTGCGGTGGATGGTGTTGAACCACAATCTGAAACAAACTGGCGCCTAGCAGACAATTATAAAGTAGCTCGCATTGGTTTCGTAAATAAGATGGACCGTTCTGGTGCCGACTTCTTAGACGTGTGTAAACAAGTAAAAGAAAAGTTAGGTAGCAAAGCAGTTGCGCTTCAATTACCAATCGGTTCAGAAGAAAACTTCAGAGGAGTTGTTGATTTGGTAAACAATAGGGGCATCATCTGGAATGAAGATGATAAGGGAATGACGTTCACGGAAATTCCTATTCCTGATGACATGGTTGAAGAAGCCAAAGAGTATAGAGAAAAACTTCTTGAAGCGGTTGCTGAATATGACGAAACACTCTTAGAGAAGTTCTTCGTTGATCCAAACTCAATTACAGAAGCAGAGATATTAACAGCACTTCGTCAGGCAACAGTAGGTATGTCTATCGTGCCGATGGTGTGTGGCTCTTCGTTCAAGAATAAGGGTGTTCAAACCATGTTGGATTATGTGATGGAATTATTGCCATCCCCAATGGATAAAGATGTTATCATCGGAACAAATCCTGACACAAACGAAGATGTAGAAATCAGACCAAGTGAGAATGAACCATTTGTTGGTCTTGCTTTCAAGATTGCAACGGATCCATTTGTTGGTCGTCTTTGCTTTGTTCGTGCTTACTCTGGCGCTCTTGATTCCGGATCGTATGTATACAACACACGTACGGAAAGTAAAGAACGGATTTCCCGTGTATTCCAAATGCACGCGAACAAGCAAAATCAAATTGACAGACTTCCTTGTGGTGATATTGGTGCCGTTGTAGGTTTCAAGGATATTAAAACCGGAGATACACTTTGCGATGAAAAACGTAAGGTAATATTAGAATCAATGGTATTCCCTGAGCCTGTTATTGGTTATGCTATCGAACCCAAGAAGCAAGTTGATGCAGATAAACTTGGAATGGCTATTTCTAAGTTAGTTGAAGAAGATCCAACATTGCGCGTAAATACAGATCACGAAACGGGTCAGACTATTCTTCGCGGTATGGGTGAACTTCACTTGGAAATCATCATTGATCGCCTCAGACGTGAGTTTAAAGTTGAGATCAACCAAGGTGCTCCTCAGGTTGCTTACAAAGAATCGCTTACTACTTCTGTTGAACACAAAGAAGTTTACAAGAAACAAACTGGTGGTCGCGGTAAGTTTGCTGATATCGTATTCGAAATCGGTCCCCGTGAAATGGGTCCTGAAGATAAACCAGGTCTTGAGTTTGTTAATGATATTGTGGGTGGTGTTATTCCACGCGAATTCATCCCGGCAATTCAGAAAGGTTTTGAACAATCAATGGTAAACGGCCCGTTGGCTGGATATCAAATTGATAACATGAAGGTTAGATTATTCCACGGTTCTTACCATGACGTTGACTCTGATTCGCTTTCATTCGAATTAGCAGCTCGCGTTGGTTTCAGAGAAGCGGCTAGAAAGTGTGGTCCACAATTGTTGGAACCTATCATGGCCGTAGACGTAATTTCTCCTGATGAATACACAGGTTCCGTAACCGGTGATTTGAACAGAAGAAGAGGTGTTATGAAAGGTATGGACACAAGAGGTGGTGCTCAGATTATCAGAGCCGATGTTCCTTTATCAGAACTATTCGGTTATATCACTGATCTAAGAACCATTACTTCAGGTCGTGCTTCGGCTTCACTTACTTTTGCTCATTATGCTCCAGTTCCCAGGAACTTGGCAGACAAAGTAATTGAATCTGTTAAAGGTGCAGCAGCAGTAAAATAATAAATAGGATTTAGACGATTTCCTTAACTTAATAGTATGAACCAGAAAATCAGAATAAAGTTGAAGTCTTACGATCACAACTTGGTTGACAAATCATCCGAGAAAATTGTAAGAGCAGTGAAAGCAACGGGCGCTGTAGTTAGCGGTCCGATACCTCTTCCAACAGAGAAGGAAAAATTCACCGTGTTACGTTCTCCACACGTAAACAAGAAAGCACGTGAGCAATTTCAACTTTGCACGTTTAAGCGTTTGGTAGATATCTATTCAAACAGCGCAAAAACAGTTGATGCATTAATGAAACTTGAATTACCTAGTGGGGTTGATGTTGAAATAAAAGTGTAACTACTTCTTAACAATACTAAAAGAGGTTATTCCAAAAGAGTAACCTCTTTTTTTATGTGTCACCGAAAGGTTTCCGTTTCATAAATTGCTCATAATCTGTCGGTGTGTCCAGATCGATTGAGCCTTCAGGAAAGTCAACAAGTTCAAGAAGTCGGGGATGTTGCGTGATTAACTTTTTAGCGCCTTCATCATCCTGAAGATTTAAGATTTCCGGGAACATACTTTTATCAAATAGAACCGGAACACCCGATGCACCAGCGTAATAGGAAGCGACAATCGATCGTCTTGAAATTTCATACCGCTCAATAATGGATTGAATATATTGACTGGAAACATGAGGCTGATCGCAAACTAAAACAATCGCAGCATCTACATAATCAAATTTTTTTGCGAGATGATTGAGGCCGCACTTTAATGAGCTTCCCATTCCGGAAGACCATTGCTGGTTGGAAACAATCTCAACTGGAAAGTCCTCAATTACATCCCTGTGTTCTTGTTCTCCAGCACCTAATACAACAATGAGCGGGCTTGCTCCGGCACGAAGCGATACCTTCACCATCTTCACCAGCATAGATTCATTGCCAACCGAAAGTAGTTGTTTGGATTGACCCATTCGGGATGACGAACCAGCGGCAAGTAAGATGACTCCGATTTTCATTTTTTAGGAAATCAGTGAGATGGATAAATCGACTGAAATCGTTCCATTAAACTGATAAATTCTAAGATAGAAAGCAACTCAGATTCGAATTACTCAAGAGGATGTGCGGAAAGGTATTCATTTTCAGAGATTGTATTACCCTCTGACGAGTCAGTGTCTACCAATATTTTCCAGGTATTATTTTCTTTTCGCAATACAACATGAAAGCGCCCATAAAATGATCGGATTTCTCCTTTTGAGTTTATTGATGTTGTTTTATAGATCCCCACCTCAATGGCTTGGTTGTTATTGGCAATTCGCTCTGTGAATCGAAGTTCAAGTGTTCTCTTTGACCCGCTTTTCATTGATTGTTGATCTCCTGCTTTTTGTTGCTTCAGATACTCATCCCAATTCAAAATTTCTTTTGAATCGCGCGATGAACGAACAACATCTTTAGAATGAACAGAGAGAAATCCAACGGCATCGAAATTATTAAAGGTTTGAATAAAGGGCTTCCACACCTGATCATTTATTTCTTTTTTGTAATCCTGTGAAAAGGATTCTGCACTTAATAAAATCAGAATGGAGGAAAGAATGAACTGTTTCATTTTTGTTGGAAAGAGGCTGATTTTTTTTCATCCTCAATATTTAGAAAGACTTGCTTGAAGACTTGCCCACTTTGCTGATCACGTTGATGAATAGGGCCGGGTTGATACTTTAAAAATCCACCCGAGCGGTTTGAGAATTTACTTTGAATTTCTGCAATGATAGACACCGCAATTTCGTCTGGAGTCTCAGCACCAATATCTAAACCAATGGGTGAGTGTATTCGGTGGAAATCTTCTTTGCTTAATTCAATTTTTTGGTCTGAAAACTCCTTCAGCATTTTATCAAATCGCTTGCGTGGCCCGAGAATACCAATGTATGGTGTGTCGCTTCTTAGTAATTTCTTTAATACATCACGATCATACTCATAGTTGTGCGACATGAGTATGCATGCGGTGTAAGGAGTGATGTTAAAATCGCGATCAATAAAATCCCGATGACATAACGAAAGCTTATCAGCATCAGGAAAAAAAATCGGAGCGATGTGTGCGACACACTCATCGGTCACCATAACCTCCCAACCAAGGGATTTTGCAAACTGACTAACCGGTCTCGCATCGAAACCTCCACCAAAAATTATTACGGAAACAGAGGGTTGAATGAGTTCTACAAACACCTCAACTTCTCCTTCTTCTGTTTGGTATTTTTTAGCTTCAGATTTCTTTGTTTCAAAAAGACTTTCAAGATCAGTCGTAATAATTTGCTCGAGCTGATGATTAGACAAATTGTGGAGTTTTGTAGCACCTGAGGTAAGAAGAAGTTTACTACCTATTGATTTCTTATCTTGGCCATCAAACACGGTTGCCAATGCAACAGCGGCATTCATTCGAAGGATACTTTCAAAAAAGAAAACAGGATTGTTTTTATCCTGAAGATTTACTGGCTCAATGAGTACATCAATAACACCATTACAGCCCAGACCTATACCTAGATTCTGATTGCTTTCTTCACGAGTATCATATGTAACCGTCATTGGAATTTTATTCATCATGACTTGTCGGGCTTTTCGCAGGGCATCACCTTCGAGACAACCACCGCTAATTGATCCCACCCATTTTCCATCATCTGTAATAAGCATTCGCGCACCAGGACTTCTGTACGATGAGCCACGAACTTTCACAACAGTAGCCAAGGCCGCTTTTCGCTGAGTGAAATCGACTTTCTTACAGGCTTCCAGTATGGTATTAAATTCCTTCATTTTAAAAATTGAAACTACTAATCACGATTTTATTACCTGCTTCATCCATTGAATGAATTCGACTTCATCAACAATTGACCAGGAGTGTGTATGGCGCATTCCATTACTTCTATAACCGGGTTGTTTAGCAATCATCAGTTCAGCTTTTTCATGTCCGGCTAACATCAGTCGGGCAATCAACTCTGAAGCACCCGCTACATTATTATCAAAGGCACTTCTTCTGCGATTTTTTAATTGCCATACCAGATCAACATCATGGTACAATCTTACCGGAATGTTCATTAAATATTTTTCATTACCCGGTTGTTTTAGATCTCTTGTAAAAGGTGAATGAAAAACGTAATTACTAAAATTGGTTTCGGGTGTTCCTTTTAATTCATCTTTCATAATACCTTGAATGAAGATCGCTTCATTCATACCCACATCAGAAAAATTTCTTACTAGCTCACGATCGAAATATTTCGAGAGATCGATCAGATCAATGGGAGAGTCAATTGTGAAAACTGCTTTTGGTCTTGTCGGAAATGCTTCTGGTTTCTCCATACAAAGTTCTACATACCGCATGGCAATTGTTCCGCCAGCGGAGAATCCTCCGATCACAAACTTATCCGGATTAAGCTGCATTCGTTTAATAGAATCTGTCAATGCCCGGTTAATGTTGTTGATAGTTGGGACATCCGCATAAATTTTGTTGCCGAAGGGCACAATCAACGTCAGGATGTTATTATTAAATGCAGTGTTATGCAATTTTGTTTCGGCCAATACACTTTCGGGTTTTTCGCCAAATCCTGGAAACAAAACCAGCACGCTTTCAATCTCACCTTTGGGAACTACTGCCAGATAATATCCAGTTACAGGATCACTTTTATCGATTATTATTTTTTCAAAATTCTGCGCAAGAGCAACTGTCAAAAAATTTAAGAACAACAAGAAGAGAATTACTTTTTTCATAAAACGATTAATTGGTTGATGATCTTTCTACTTTATTTTTTTTCATAGATAATTCAGTACGTCCTATGATAAGGTAATTGGTAGTTTACGAATCCGCTTCCCTGTTGCTGCAAAGATTGCATTACACAAAGCCGGAATAAACGGAGGTACGGGAGGTTCACCAACACCCGTAGGTTTTTCGCTGCTTTCAATTATGTGAACAGCTGTTTCATACGGAGCGTCAGTCATTCTGGCAACCTGATAGTTATGGAAGTTTGATTGTTGTACAGCGCTCTTCAACACGGTGATCTCACTTTTCAAAGCAAGGCTTGCAGCAAAGGCAGCACCACCTTCAAATTGTGATTTGATTCGCTCAGGGTTTACAGGTATTCCACAATCCACTGCATAGTCTACTTTTGTGATTTTAATTTTATTAGAATCATCCACTGTCACTTCAACGACACAAGCAACATAGGTAAGAAAACTTCGATGCACTGCAATACCTTGTCCCCTTCCTTTGGGTAAACTCTTTCCCCAATTTGATTTTTCTTTTGCGGTTTCAACTACTTTTCTAAGTCGTGCTGTGTTCCATGGAAAATCTTCAAGCTTCTCACCATAATTCTGAAACTCTGGCCCCAATACTTTCGGATCAATCTTTCGATCTTCACCCAGCATATCGAGAATATTTTGTACAGGATCAACACCTCGCGCATGCGCCACTTCATCAATAATAGAACCTACTGCAAAAGCATGATGAATGTTAGACACCGATCGCAACCAACCAATTCTGATTTTAGTTTTTGCTTCCTGCGTTTCACAACTAATGTTATCAATAGCATAAGGTAAATCAATCATGCCAAGACTCAATTCATCACCACTCGGTTCTACTGATGCAGGATTTGCTGTTCCTCCGATGCTTGGGAAAACAGAACGATGCAACCAGCCAATCACTTTATTATTTTCATCGATGCCCACCTTCAGATATTGAGCAGATGGAAAGTGATAAAACCCATGTTGTATATCATCTTCGCGTGTCCAGAGTATTTTGACAGGTGTATTCATTTCTTTAGAAATGAGTGCAGCCTCAATAACAAAATCAGGTTTTGATTTGCGACCGAAAGCGCCACCCAGAAGCGTGACATTAACAGTTACTTTGCTTACATCAATATTCAGAGCAGCCGCCAGTGATTTTCTTGTGCCCTGCGGATCTTGTACAGGTGCCCATACTTCGCATGTATTATCATGGAAGCTTGCAACTGCGGATGGTGTTTCCATTGGAGTGTGTGCCAAATGAGGAACAACATACTCACCTTCTACTATTTTTTTAGCCTTGCTTAGAGCTTGATCAATATTTCCATTTGCTCTTCTAACTTTCCCTTTTGATTTGGCTCGCTTTAACATGTCGTTGCCGTATTCAAGCGAACTGTAGTCAGCATTAATACCCTTCTCCCAAACAACTTCTAATGCATCGCGCCCCTTTATTGCAGCCCAGGTATTTTCAGCAACGACCACTACACCGCCCAATGCCTTATTAAAGTTTGTAGGAAAACCAGGCGCATCAATTTTAAATACCTTTAGTACGCCAGGAACTTTCATTGCCGCATCCATATTGAATGATTTCAATCCAGCGCCTGCTTCAGGATTACGTTTTACAACAGCAATTTTTGTGTTAGGTAGTTTTGTGTCTAAACCAAATTTTGCTTTACCGGTGACGATATCTTGTAAGTCAACAATAGAACTTTGCTTGGTGATGTATTTAAAATCTTTCGATTCTTTTAATGTGATTTTACTTTCATCTGGAATAGGTAATGCCACAGCTTTCTCAGCGAGGTAGCCGAATCCAAATGCCTTACCAGAAGTATGCACTACTTCATGATTTTTTGCTTTGCATTCAGAAACATCTACTTTCCATTCATTCGCTGCTGCTTGCTCCAACATTAAACGAACGGTTGCTCCCGCTTTTCGAAGGGGCGTAAAAAACATGCGCAAACTATACGATCCATCCGTGTTTTGATCACCGTATTTTTCATCGCCTATTCCTTGTACAACCTTTACTCTTTCCCAGTCTGCTTCCAGTTCATCCGCCATTACAAGTGGAAGACTGGTACGAATACCTGTTCCCATTTCAGACCGATGCGCGATTAAGGTAACATCACCATTGCCGTTGATGTTTATATAAACGTTTGGTGAAAAGACAATGCTTGGATCACCGGTTAATTTCTTGGAAGTGTCAGTACAACTAAACTGCAGACCCAACAATAAACCCGACATGCTCATGGAAGAAGTTTTCAAAAAGTCTCTGCGACTAACTTTGAAAATTTTGTGTTCGTAGATTTCAGTCTTCATTTTGTGCTGGTGTTAGCGGCCCGTTTAATTGCTTTTCGTATTCTTTCATATGTGCCGCACCGACAAATATTTCCCGCCATAGCGGAATCAATATCACTATCGCTTGGATTAGGATTTTTTTCAAGCAATGAAATAGCCGACATGATTTGTCCGGTTTGACAAAAACCACACTGCGGAACATTTTCTTCCATCCACGCTTTTTGTACAGGATGAAGTTTTCCTTCTTCAGCACCAACCGATATGCCTTCAATGGTGGTGATTTTTTTATCTCCTACTGAAGATACTTTAGTAGAGCATGAGCGAACGGAGTTTCCATCCAAGTGAACGGTGCATGCACCGCACAGCGCCATGCCACAACCGAATTTTGTTCCCGTTAAGTCAAGTTCATCTCGAAGAACCCAAAGCAATGGTGTATCGGGTTCAGCATTTACAGTAAGACTTTGATTGTTGATGTTGAGTGTGTATGATGCCATGATTAGGATGGGTTAGTCATCAGGAATGAATACGTTATTTTCGAACCGCTTTAACTTCCGCTGGTGTTGTTACATATCCTTTGTTTCCAAAGGAGTGTGTAATGTAATTCAATACGTCACTTACTTCGGTGTCGGTTAATTCAAATCCCGGCATATCGGAACTATAAGCTGCATTATTGACCGTTATCTCGCCACTTACACCGTAAAGAATCTGTTGTGCAGCACGTTTCTTATCGGCCAGAAGATAGTCGGACTTTGCAACGGGTGGGTAGACATGTTCAAGGCCTCCTCCTTCTTCCATGTGGCAGGCGATGCATTGTACTTCATAAATGCCTTTTCCGCGAACGATGCTGGCTTTGAGATCAAATTTCTGAGTAAAAGAAAAAAGGGAGATTCCGGTTATGATAAGTAAAGTTGCAATGATTAGTTTTTTCATGTGTTGGTTTCAGGTTCGTTGTTTAAAGTTCCGGGTTCAAGGTTTGAAGTTTATCCCAATACTCACGACTCAATATTATTTACGATACTTCATTTAAGTTGAAAGGTAATTTCCGAATTCGTTTACCTGTTAAATCGAAGATAGCATTTGTTAATGCTGGTGTAAATGGGGGTAAGCCGGGTTCGCCTACACCACCAGCTTTTTCATCATTGTCAACAATATGAACTTCAATTTCGGGTGTGTCGGTTATGCGCGGCATTTTATACGTGTTGAAATTTTGTTCAACAGCTTTGCCATCTGCAAAGTGAGTGGCATGAATAGTAGCTGCGCCAAGTGCCATGATGATACTACCTTCTACTTGTGCTTTAATGATATCAGGGTTTACGTACCATCCACAATCCATCACTGCCCACACTTTATCAATCTTTACCTTGCCATCTGTTTTCTTGGAAACCTTCACTACTTCTCCAACAATACTGGAGAAACATTCTGTGATGGCAACACCGTATCCTTCATTTTTCTTTCGCGTTTTCCATCCGCTTACTTCTTCCAGTTTAGTAATGAGATGTTGATAACGCTCTTCGCCCAAATGTTGTCTTCTGAAATCAAGCGGATCTTTGCCGGCCTCAACAGATAATTCGTCAATAAAACTTTCGAATGCAAAGCCATTGGTCGATGCATAGACGGAACGCCACCACATTACAGGAATAGGTACATCTAATGGAATGTCTGAAAAGCTATAATGTGAAATGCCATCAAAGTAAGGTTCAAGAAATCCTTCGGTTGTACTTCCGAGATACGAATCTTTTTGTGCACCAGGCCATTGATGATCCATGTCTTGCCCTGCAACTTTTGTTTTGAATGCTGATATACGACCACCACTCACGCCACCAGAACATTGATACATCATTCCAGGTCTAAACGGTCCTTGCGTTGTATCATCCTCACGCGTCCACACAACCTGAACAGGCGCCTTTACTTCTTTTGAAATAACAGCAGCTTCATGCGGATAATCCATAAAGGCTTTCCGTCCAAAACCACCACCGAGAAAAGTCATGTTCACAATGATTTTTTCTTTGGGCATGCTCATGAGGCCACTGAGAAAATCCTGAACCCAGTCAGGATTTTCTCAGAGGCCTCATG
>DAIQPD010000333.1:0-2288 GCA_036787535.1 Chryseolinea sp. | reverse complement strand
GTTTTTACTTCAAATCCTTCCATTGCAGCCTGTAGTGCACAAATTGGGTCTATTTCCGTAACAATTACCCTGGCTCCATAGGCTCTCATTGATTTTGCACAACCTTTTCCAACATCACCATAACCGCATATTACCACCACCTTACCGGCAATCATTACGTCAGTTGCACGTTTTATCCCGTCAGCCAGCGATTCGCGGCAACCGTAAAGATTATCAAATTTCGATTTTGTAACCGAGTCATTGATATTGATTGCAGGCAATGGAAGTTTACCATTGTGCATACGTTCAATCAATCTATGAACACCTGTAGTGGTTTCTTCTGAGATCCCACGGATACCAGAAACCAATTCAGGGAAACGATCTAATACCATGTTGGTTAAATCACCACCATCATCCAAAATCATGTTCAATGGCTTGCCATCCGCGAAAGCGTGAAGGGTTTGCTCAATACACCAGTCGAATTCTTGCTCGTTCATACCTTTCCATGCATATACAGGAATGCCGGCAGCAGCAATAGCAGCCGCAGCATGATCTTGCGTTGAGAAAATATTACACGATGACCAGCTTACCTGTGCACCCAATTCAACCAGCGTTTCAATGAGCACAGCAGTTTGAATAGTCATGTGAAGACATCCGGCAATGCGTGCGTCCTTCAATGGCTTTTGCTTACCAAATTCCTCGCGAAGTGCCATTAAACCCGGCATTTCGGCTTCCGCCAATGTAATTTCTTTGCGGCCCCAGGCTGCCAGGGATAGGTCTTTAACCTTGTAACTGAGTTTTGTATCGACTGTCATTTTTTGTTTGTTTTCATAATGAGAACCCAAAAATAAAACAAAGGTTTTTAAATAACTATAAGGGCTTGAGATTGAGGAGACTATTTATCCCACTATCGTTTTAGTGATGATTTTGAACTGAATTGAACCATTTGAGCATCACATCATGTTAGGTTCTAAAATTTAGCAATGAAGCCAAAAATCAAGATTGATGTTGTTTCAGATGTGGTTTGCCCATGGTGTTACATTGGAAAGCGAAGATTGGAGAAAGCTGTGGATGCCCTTTCATCTACTTACGACTTTGATATTGAATATCATCCATTCGAACTGAATCCAACGACCCCTGAAAGTGGGTTTAATCAAAAGGAATATTTGACAAAGAAATTTGGAGGTGAAGACCGGTATCATGAATTAACCACTCGGGTTATAGGTGTTGCTGCTGAAGAAGGATTGTCTTTCGATTTTTCAAAACAAGCCATATCGCCCAA
Source organism: Chryseolinea sp. (assembly GCA_036787535.1). Taxonomy (GTDB): domain Bacteria; phylum Bacteroidota; class Bacteroidia; order Cytophagales; family Cyclobacteriaceae; genus Chryseolinea. The sequence continues at coordinate 1,027 of DAIQPD010000333.1, read as the reverse complement.
CACCAGAAAGGCACACAGCCTCATTCAATTTGCACGCACGGAAGGTAAGCAACTCGAAGTTAAAGAGGCTTTTATGAAAGCATACTTTACAGATGGTGTTGATCTTTCTAAAAAAGAAAATCTAATCGATGTAGCTGCAAAGGCGGGACTTGATGCTGACAAAGTTGAAAAGATATTAGCCGATGAAAATGCACCAATACAAGTCGCTCTTGCCGAACAAGAACTTTCTAAACTCGGCATCAGTGGGGTACCTTTCTACATCATCAACAATAAGTATGGTATTTCAGGAGCTCAATCGCCTGAGACTTTTATGAAAGCGTTTCAGGAAATTGGAGTGGAGAAGGTTTGATATCCTGAAACAGATTGAGGATCAGGTTAAGAATTCGTCTGATAATCTTTTAGAATTCTTTGAATCAAAATGTAAACAGCTTCTGAATTCCATTCATTAAAATTAATCCATATATGAAATTCCGGAGCATCAATTCTCGATAGTGAAAAATAAGTTGGATATGCTTTTAGAGATAAATTTGTCCACGTAAAATTTAATCCTGTCTCTAATACATCGATTCCTTTTGGAGACAACTTTAATCTTCCAATAATCAAATCTTCATTTGCATGAAATCGATTTAAGTAAGCATCAAAAATATCTTGATAAAAGTACTTCCAAATATCATTAATTAGGCTTGAGTATATCTTTTCATATTCATCTCCAAATCGGAAGTAACCTTTTAAACCTAACCTAAGCTCTTTACTTTCTCTATTCCTTAATGTGATAGTGAAATGACGGCCTACATAGAATTTATACCAGACTATCCATTCAACTCCATACTTCAAATCTGTAATCTCCGATTTGTAAAATCTTGTAAACTCCCCTCCTTTTAAATCCTTGTTTTCAAATTCAATGTAATTCTGATCAATAAACACCTTCCTCTTACGGTCAAGCATCTCAGATTTCACTACATATTCTTTAATCATTTTGGAAGATTAATGCCTAGCTGCGATTCTTATAATCACTTCTTCTTTTTCT
>DAIQPD010000126.1:0-11549 GCA_036787535.1 Chryseolinea sp. | reverse complement strand
AGAGAACTTGGTGTTGAAGAAAAGAGACTACTAACACTTACCAGGTTAGGTAAGGTTTTTGACAGGATCAAGAAGTGTAATCCATACTATGATGGTGCCAATGGTGGAAGTGCCGTTCAGGCTCACAATAATTTGATAGCAATTCCACAGGCACAAATAGAAAGAAACAGAGGAGCTGTGTTAACACAAAACCCTGGCTATTAAAAAACCAAATTCAGATTTATTATTAATTCTTGAAAATTATTTGGGTTTAGAGAACGAAGGAGAGGTGGATGTAAATCCCCTCTTCTTTTTCTTTATAAACCATTCAATTTTGTAAAGCACATTTTCTAGGCACTCATCTTTTTAATGTAAACTTTTAACAAAGCTTCCTGAGAGGGTGAAGGCTTTAGTTTAATTTCAAGAAGCTCTCTGATTTCGACCTATTATCCCTTAGTGGAACCGGTTTCAAAAACGGATTGATACTTTTAATTTTCGTTGCAGGAACTGTGTATTAGTTTGTGTATTTTAACTAACTCAAATTGATCACGTAGCTGGATTCTAAGCGTTCAAGAAAAATCATACTCCATAAATGACAAGAATTATTTTAAGTGGATTTAAGTATTGCGGGTTACTATATCTGGTAGCGTTTACAAATACTATGGTGCTGGCACAAAGTTCTGGAAGTACCAATAGTCGTCAGCGCATTTCTATTAACGAAGGTTGGTATTTTTATAAATACGACTCAATAACAAAAGCCGACAACTTGATTTACGATGTTCGTCCTGCAATTATTAACAATGTTGAAAATAAGGTTGCGGATGCAAAACCCACTGAGGCCGTAAAAGTTGAATCGGTGAGTGACGTATTGAAGCCGTGGATATTACCTTCAGGAAATCGCTTTATAAAGGATGCTGACAATAAACATGTGCGACCAAGAGGAAATCCGGGAGGCGACTTTCAATTTGTAAAAAATGATTTTGCCGATAATCACTGGAAGAAAATAAATTTACCACACGACTGGTCTATCAATGGACCATTTATGTCAGGCCAAAATCCTGAAGTGGGTGGAGGGATGGGAAGACTACCCAGCAATGGCATAGCCTGGTACAGAAAAAAAATAGAAATCCCTGCAAGCGATAAAGGCAAATCTATTTTTTTGGATGTTGATGGTGCAATGTCCTATGCAATGGTATGGTTGAATGGAAATCTGGTGGGTGGTTGGCCTTTTGGTTACGGTTCGTGGAGGCTTGATCTTACTCCTTACATTGTGCCTGGTGGTGATAATCAATTGGCCATTCGACTGGATAATCCTAATAACTCATCTCGCTGGTATTCGGGTGGTGGTATTTACCGTAATGTGTGGTTAACAAAAACCAATCCTATTCATGTTGGGCAATGGGGTACCTATATAACCACAAAAAATATTTCGAAAGCATCTGCAACAATTGATCTTGAAGTAATGATTGATAATGATTCGAAGACAAAAGCAACCATTGAAGCTGTAACGCGCATTTATGAACTTGATGCCAGAGGCAACAAATCCGAAAAAGTGATCGGAAGTTTTGCAAGCTTAACAACAGGTATTGAATCGGAAGGAAGCGTGAAGCTTCAAAGTTCTCTAACAATTAAAAATCCTAAACTATGGGGTCCGCCTCCAACACAACAACCGAATCTTTATGTAGCTCAAACAACCTTGATGCAAAATGGAAAACCCATCGATACTTACGAAACACGTTTTGGTATTCGCTCGCTAGAATTTAATCCGGATAAAGGAATATTGGTTAACGGGGAACGCATTCAAGTAAAAGGTGTTAACCAACATCATGATTTAGGTGCGTTGGGTGCAGCTTTCAACACACGCGCTGCCGAACGTCAATTGGAAATGCTTCGTGAGATGGGATGCAATGCTATTCGCATGTCTCATAATCCTCCTGCACCCGAGTTGCTCGAATTAACGGATCGTATGGGCTTCTTAGTAGTTGATGAAATATTTGATTCCTGGGAACGAAAGAAAACACCACACGATTTTCATTTGATATTTCCAGAGTGGTCGGAACCTGATGCTCGTGCATTTATTCGAAGGGATAGGAACAGTGCTTCTGTGATCATGTGGAGTATTGGTAATGAAGTAGGCGAACAATACAATGGTGAAGAAGGTGCTGCTGTCGCAAGACGTTTGCATAACTTTTTTAATGAAGAAGATCCCACCCGTCCCACCACAACAGCGATGAACTTTGCAAAACCGGATATGCCGTTACCTCAGGTTGTTGATGTTATCGGATTAAATTATCAAGGCGAAGGTATTCGCCAAACACCAGAGTTTGAAGGAACCGAACGCATTCGGACTCCACCACAATACGATGCGTTTCATAAACAATTTCCCGATAAGGTAATTCTCAGCAGTGAAACAGCATCAGCATTTAGTAGCAGAGGTATTTACTTATTTCCAGTTTCGAAAGAAGTAAGTGCACCAGTGCGCGATGGACGAGGTGGTAACTCAAAGATTCATCAGGTAAGTTCATACGAACTTCATGCTGTTGATTTCGGTTCATCCGCTGAAAAAGTTTTTGCTTCAGTAGAGCGACATCCTTTTGTTGCAGGAGAATTTGTCTGGACGGGTTGGGATCATTTAGGTGAACCAACGCCTTACTACGATTCACGTAGTGCGTATTGTGGTATTATTGATTTAGCAGGTTTTAAGAAAGATCGCTTCTACCTATATCAATCACACTGGCGACCAGAGTTTCCTATGGCACATATTCTTCCACACTGGAATTGGGCTGAACGAGTTGGAGAGATTACGCCCATACATGTTTTTACTTCAGGTGATGAAGCAGAACTATTTCTCAACGGTAAATCATTAGGTAGGAAAAAGATAGCGCAATATGAATATCGTCTGCGCTGGGATAGTGTGAAGTATGAACCCGGTGAAGTGAAAGTAGTTGCATACAAAAAAAGAAAATTGTGGGCTGAGGATATTGTCAAGACAACGGATCAACCAACGAAGCTAATTGTTTCAGCAGATCGCGAAAGTATTCAGGCCGATGGAAATGATTTAGTTTTTATTACCGTGCAGATTGCAGATAAAGATGGACTCATGGTACCTCGTTCTAACAACAACATTGTGTTTAGCATTGAAGGTCCTGGTGAAATTGTAGCGACCGACAATGGTGATCCAACAAACATGCATTCTTTCTCTTCTCACAATCGCGAAGCATTCAACGGACTTTGTTTGGTGATTGTACGTTCGGTAAAAGGAAAAAGGGGGAACATCACTTTGACAGCTAAATCAACGGGTATGAAAAATTGTCAGGTAAATATTAAAAGTAATTAGTGACTAAGGAATTATTTTATTCAATAAATAACGACAACATGCATAGTAATGTACCATCAACAAATTGCACTGGGACAATTCAAAAAATGTCATTTCTTTTTTGTCTGATTTTCGTTTCTACTGTTCTTTTAGGACAAGAAAATTACGTTTCCAAAATTGGGGGAAAGGGATTCTTTAATCTTTCCTCTTCGGGTAAATCAACATCGATGTGGATTAGCGCAACAGAATTTCCTGGTGTGGTTCGCGCTGCAAAAGATCTTCAGGAAGATATTGCTAAAGTAACAGGTGCTAAACCTGTATTGCTAACAGGTAAATCTGAAGGACGTGAAGCCGTCATCATTGGAACAATTGGAAAAAGTGAATTGATTGATGAACTCATTAAGAATAAAAAAATCAATGTAACATCCATACAAGGTAAATGGGAAACATCGATTACACAGATTGTTGAGAAACCGATGAAAGGTGTTGATCGCGCATTGGTGATTGTTGGGAGCGACAAACGCGGAACGATCTATGGAATTTATGAACTCTCCAAACAAATCGGAGTTTCTCCCTGGCATTGGTGGGCTGATGTACCGGCTAAGAAAAGTACAAGTCTCTTTGTTTTGCCCGGGCAACATACCTTAGGTGAACCAGCGGTAAAGTATCGTGGAATTTTTCTGAACGATGAAGAGCCCGCGTTGGGGAGATGGGCTGTAGAAAAATATGGTGGGTTCAATCACGAATGTTACGAAACCATTTTTGAATTGATCTTACGAATGAAAGGTAATTACCTATGGCCAGCCATGTGGTGGGCCAGTTTCAATACCGATGATCCGTTGAATCAAAAACTAGCCGATGAATATGGAATCGTGATGAGCACTACACATCATGAACCGATGATGCGCGCTCATGCGGACTGGAAAGCATTCAAAGGATCGGCTGGTGAATGGAACTACGACAAGAACCAAGAAACGTTAAAGAAATTCTGGAGGGAAGGAATTGAACGCATGGGAAATTACGAAAGTATTATTTCTATGGGTATGCGTGGAGATGGGGACATGGCGATGGAAGAAGATACCAATATTTCGCTGCTGGAAAGAATTGTAAAAGATCAACGTGAGATAATCACTGATGTAACGAAGAAGCCATTGAATCAAACACCTCAACTGTGGGCACTCTACAAAGAGGTACAGGATTATTACGATAAAGGAATGCGTGCTCCTGATGATGTAACTTTATTATTGTGTGACGACAACTGGGGAAACAATCGTAAGCTTCCAAAGCTTGAGGATCCTAAGCGCAGTGGCGGTTATGGAATTTATTATCACTTCGATTATGTAGGTGGTCCTAGAAATTATAAATGGTTAAATACCAATCAGATTTCTCGCACGTGGGAGCAGATGCATCTTGCCTATGAATACGGTGCTGATCGCATCTGGATCGTAAATGTCGGAGATCTAAAGCCGATGGAATTCCCCATTGAATTTTTTCTTGATTACGCCTGGAATCCAAAACGCTGGACGGTAGATAACCTTGGTGACTACACCCGCATGTGGGCTGAAGAACAATTTGGAGGTGAGCACGCAGCTGAGATTGCAAATATCTTAACGAAGTACACAACCTATAATGCGAGAAGGAAGCATGAATTATTATCACCTGAAACTTATAGCCTTATCAATTATCGTGAGGCAGAAACGGTAACGAAGGACTATCAGCAACTTACCATTGAAGCAGAAAGAATTTATGCATTAATGCCTGCGGAGTATAAAGATGCTTACTATCAACTGGTCTTACATCCTACAAAAGCAAGTGCCAATCTGTATGCACTTTATTTTGCTGTTGCGAAAAACAGATTGTATGCCACGCAAGGTAGAGCGGAAACCAATTCGCTAGCCGAAGAAGCCAGACAACTCTTCAAGAAAGACTCTCTGCTTTCCCATTACTACAATACGGTAATGGCCAATGGAAAATGGAATCACATGATGGATCAGACGCATATCAGTTATACCTATTGGCAACAACCCGCAAAGGATGTTCTTCCTGAAGTAAAAACAATTACCTTACCAGTACCTGCTGAGATGGGAGTTGCTATTGAGGGTTTTGTACATTGGGAAACGCCAACTTCCAAAATCGGATCAAATGACAAAATCGAATTTCCTCTGCTACGCTATGATTGCTTCAATCAGCAAAGTCAATACATTGAAATTTTTAATCGTGGACAAACACCTTTTGATTTTAACATAGAATCAAATTCTGATTGGGTTAAATTGAGTCAAGATAAAGGAACGATTGAAAAACAAACGCGCGTTGAGATTAGTATTGATTGGGCAAAGGCACCCGTTGGGAAACAAGATGCTTCTATTATTATTCGTGATGCTAATGGAAAAAGTTCTGTTGTCGTTGTTGCAATCATTAACCCAGTCTCACCAAAGAGAGATGAGATAACCGGTTTTGTTGAAAACAATAGATATATTTCAATGGAAGCAGAACATTATACCAAGGCCGTCAATACAAATTCAATTCAGTGGAAAGTAATTCCTGAAATTGGCCGTACGCTTTCTGGTGTTACTACATTTCCCGTTACGTCAAATAGTCAAACACCTGGGGGCACCAGTCCTCATCTTGAATATACATTCAACGTATTTAGTGGTGGAGAATTTAATCTCATGGTTTATATTTCACCTACCTTAAACTTTCACAATACAGAAGGACTTCGCTATGGAGTTTCAATTGATGATCAACCAGTACAAGTCATCAACCTTCATGCGGACACCTCACCACGCGCCTGGGAAAAAATGGTGGCTGATAATATTAACATCACAGCTTCAAAGCATACTTTAAGCACAGGGCATCACATACTTAAATTCTGGATGATAGATTCAGGGGTGGTACTTCAAAAAATTGTTTTAGCATCCGGAGAGGTAAAGGCAAGTTATCTTGGGCCACCAGAAAGTTTTTATAGAAAAGAAAAGTAAAAAACGAAGTGGCATTTAAGGTAATACACCTTAGTGGCTCCTTTGTGCCTTGGATACTTTGTGGCAAAAAAGGCCACAAAGAAATGACAAGGTCACGAGGTTTCACAAAGGTAAGTTCGAGCATATTCATTATTTTCGTAGCATAAGTAAATAAAGTAAAAAGATGAAAACTATCACCATACTGTTCTTCGCGCTTTGCATTGCACTAAGTGCGCAAAGTCAAACAAACGATAAAGGATTAAAGGATTATTATAAAGATTATTTCACCATTGGTGTTGCCGTATCGCCACAGGCTCTGAAGACGGATGAAGCCAAACTCATCCTTCAGCAATTCAACAGTCTTACTCCTGAGAATGCCATGAAGATGGGGCCGATTCATCCAAAAGAAAATGAATACTTCTGGGCAGGTGCGGATTCCATTACCGCTTTTGCTCAACGGAATAAAGTAAAACTTCGGGGTCATACTTTATGCTGGCACAGTCAAGCGCCTAAGTGGATGTTTGTTGATGCGGAAGGAAAAGATGTGAGTAAAGAAATTTTGCTTCAGCGATTAAAAGAGCACATCACTACAGTAGCTTCCCGATACAAAGGAAAAGTGTACGCTTGGGATGTTGTGAATGAAGCAATATCTGACGGCAAAGACGAATATTTGCGCAAGTCCAAATGGTTGGAGATCTGTGGTGAAGAATACATTGCCAAAGCTTTTCAATGGGCACATGAAGCGGATCCTGACGCTTTACTTTTTTACAATGACTACAATGAAATCAGCGCTGTGAAGCGTGAGAAAATTTTCAAGCTTGTAAAGGGATTGAAGGATGCCGGTGTTCCCATTCATGGTGTGGGGTTGCAAGGACATTGGGCCGTGAACGAACCTTCTCGTCAACAGCTCGACAGCACACTTACACGTTTTGCTGAACTTGGTCTAAAAATTCAAATCACTGAACTTGATATCTCTGTGTACTCGAAGGAGCATGGTGCAAGACAAGCCAAGCCAGAGGATACCAATACAACATTTACCTCAGAGAAAGAACAGAAGCAGCTTGAGGTTTACAAAATGTGTTTTGAACTTTTTAGGAAACATCAAAAATCAATAACGAGTGTTACCTTCTGGAATATTTCTGATCGTGGAAGTTGGTTAGATAATTTTCCGGTTAGAGGTCGGAAAGATTATCCGCTGCTCTTTGATAAAGACTTGAAACCGAAGAAGGCTTATTGGGAAGTTGTTAAATTTTAAAGCTGCAGCCGGATCATAAAATCCAACTACAGCTTCACGGGATACTGAATAGTTTCAGTATCCTATTTTTTTGTTAAAAAAGTATAAACTGTTGCCGTGGAGTATGTTTCTCCCGGATTCAATATTGTGGTAGGGAATGTAGATTGATTTGGAGAATCAGGATAGTGTTGTGTTTCAAGACAAAGTCCGCTGCGATGCGTATACACCACGCCACCTTTTCCAACCAATGTTCCATCTAAAAAGTTACCAGAATAGAATTGAATACCTGGTTCGGTTGTGCTTACTTCTACTACTCGTCCGCTGGTTGGTTCATAGAGCTCTGCTACCTTGCGTAATGTTTTTCCATCAGAGGGTTTTAAGATCCAGCAATGATCGTAGCCCATTCCAAACTTCAACTGTTCATCATCCTGACCAATGCGTGAACCGATCGATGTAGAGGTGCTGAAATCAAAAGGAGTTCCGGTTACTGATTTTAATTCAGTTGTAGGAATAAGGGTTTTATCCACCGGTAAATATTGTAGAGCATCCAACATTAGTTGATGATTCAGTATATCCTGATTTGCATCTCCTGTTAAATTGAAGTAAGTGTGCTGCGTAAGATTAACCACCGTCTTCTTGTCAGTTGTTGCGCTGTATTGAATTTTTAATTCATTAGCGTCAGTCAAGGTATAAATCACTTCGCTGTTTAGAGTACCAGGATAACCTTCTTCACCATCTGCACTGGTGTAGGTAAGTTTTAATGATGCGGAGTCAGGTAATACTTCAATGTTCCAGAATACCTTGTCGAAACCCTGTGTGCCACCGTGTAAATGATTCTCATTATTGTTTGTAACTAGTTTGTATGACGTTCCATCTAGAGTAAATTTTCCTTTCGCGATTCGATTTCCGTAGCGACCAATTAACGCACCAAAGAATGGACTACTTTTTAAATAAGAAGATAATGAATCATATCCGAGGACGATGTCCGCAAACTGCCCTTGCTTATCAATTGATTTAAGCGAAGTAATAATTCCTCCGTAATTAATGACACTCATCTCAGTGCCATTTGCATTGCGAAGCGTGTAACGTGTAACCGCTTTGCCATCGGGAAGAACTCCGAACGATGATGTTGTTATGCTATGCTTTGGCGCTGGTGCCTGAATTTCTTCTGCTGCCTTTTGATCTTTTTTACAAGAAACCAAAAGAACAAAACTGATTAAGCTTAATAAGGTAATTCGTTTCATAATGATTTTGAATAGGTATGACTGATAATGTACAAATTTGTTTTGTGTTTCTATTGCGCTTTAAGACGCACTACGGAAAATGAGTTTGCGGAAAGCGTTACTTTATAGTTTTTACTTTTTCCAGTAATGCTGCTTTCAACCGGACTAATCTGTTTTGGGTTCTCGAATGAGTTAACATCATCCAACTGATTGCTCTTCAATACAAGTACACTTCCTTTAGTTTGTAATTTTTTACTACCATCAAATTTAAGATCAATAGTTTGTTCTTTGTCTGATGTATTAACCAGCTTGATAATAATCTCCTTTGTATTTTTATCCCAAACAGAAGATGCGTACAAACCATTTTGACCGGTAACTTTTTCAGTTCCTGATAAAATTGAAAGCACATTTGTTCCCTTATAATTAGCGAAGAGTTTTTGTACATAATAATTAGGTGTACCATAAGAGTTCAGGTTATCAAACCAAATCAGATCGGGTGTCCATTGCCACCCTTCTGCATGTGCGAAGAGGGGAGCATAAGAGGATAGGTGTACTACATCAGCATTGCGTTCCAGTCCTGTCATGAAGGCGGCTTCTGATAAGGCACAGAGCCAATTGTTTTTATTATCAGGGCTTACAGTTTCTTTGCTTTGTGCTGCATATTCACCAGCAAATATTTTTGGACCTTTGCGGTCATAGTTATCATATCGCTTTGCGTTTTGTAAAAACCATTCCGGCTTCTTATAATAATGTTCATCTACAATATCAGCATTCAGTTCCTGAAGCTCTTTCGATGCGTAATCAAAAAGTTCTCCTTCGGCAAATGGCCCGGCACCGGATATAATTTTAATTGCAGGATACTTAGCTTTGATCGCACTTGCAAATACCTTATAACGTTCAATGTATTGTGGACCCCACTGCTCATTACCTACTCCGATAAATTTTAGATTGAACGGTGCGGGATGTCCCATACTGGCGCGCAATTTCCCCCAATCACTTGTAACAGCACCATTGGCAAATTCAATGAGATCCAATGCATCTTGTATGTAAGGATCGAGTTCATCCATTGGAACAAGTTCAGCGGTGTTAAACTGACAGGCCATTCCACAACTTAGAATCGGAAGTGGTTCAGCTCCGATATCCTCAGACAATTGAAAGTACTCATAGAATCCTAAACCAAAACTTTGGAAATAATCTGGTGCAGGGCGATGTTTGAATTCGGTGTTCCAACGATTTACCATTAGTTCGCGATCATCTACCTTACCAACTGTTTTCTTCCACTGGTAACGTGTTGCTAACTCGCGACCTTCAACAATACATCCACCAGGGAAACGAAGAAAACCGGGCTTCATATCGGCAAGCAATTGAATTAAATCATTTCGCAAACCGCCCGGGCGTTGTTTCCAGGTATCAGAAGGAAAGAGAGAAACCATATCAATATCTAAAATACCCTTTCCATCAAACCACAGATTTAGTTTAGCTTTCTTTTCTGTTGCGTTTGCTTTTAAGGTGATGGTATATTTTTTCCAGTCTTTACCAGAAGGTGATACACTTGCTTCTCCTAAAGATCTTCCATTACCATCAACTAGTTCAACACGAAGTACTGTTTTACCTACTTGCTGACTCACCATTATGGAGAAGGTATAGGTCATATCCTTTTTAATACCCATTCCGAAGAACCCTTCATTCGACAAACCATAACCTTTTTCTTCCAATACATTAATGCGCGCAAAGCGTGGATTTACAGATTCTTCTCCACGGCTAATAATTAATGCATCACCAGCATTACTTACTGCGTACTTATTATTCTTGTATTGAGTCCATCCCATTAAAGGTTGGAAGAATTCGAACGATCGATTCTTTACAAGTTCAGCGTAGAGGCCACCATCGGCACCATAATTAATGTCTTCAAAAAATATCCCCCACATAGTGGATTGGACTTCTGCTATTGGCTTATCTGTATTTATAACTAATGATGTTGATTGTGCGCCAACTTTAAATGTTACAAGGAGTAAACAAAAAGCAAAGAGTATCGGCTGCATTTTTTTCATAAAAAAAACTTCTATTGAATAGATTGTCATTACCTTATTTCAATTCCAACACTACTACCGCGAATGGAGGTATCTTTACATTTAAAGTGTTGTCTTTTAAAGACGCACCTTTGAAAGGTACTGGCTTTATCTTTTCAGGAGCATCAAATGAATTATGATCTTGAAGTTTGGCAGAGGCAAGAATGCGACCTGCTACAGTTTTATATTTTGAATCTAATGAAATACTAACATCCTGAGCTGTTTTAGAATCGATGTTTACCAATGTAATGTGTGTAACTCCGTTTTTATCGATGGATGCAGAAGCGGATATGGCAGGTAATTTTTCTTTTCCGAAAACATAATCACTTGTTTTTAATGATAGAGGAATAAGCTTCGCGTCCTGATGAACGTTGTACATCTCCATTACATGATAGGTAGGAGTGAGGATCATCTTCTCTTCCTTTGTTAAGATAACAGCCTGCAACACATTAACCGTTTGAGCAAGATTGGCAACGCGTATACGATCAGCATGGTTGTTGAAAATGTTTAGTGTTGTTCCTGCAATCATCGCATCGCGCATGGTATTTTGTTGAAATAAAAATCCGGGATTGGTTCCTTCTTCTACGTTATACCAGCCACCCCATTCGTCCACCACTAATGCAATTTTTTTCTTCGGATCATATTTGTCCATGATGGTAGAGTGGCGAGTTACCAGTTCTTCCATTAACAATGCAGATTTCATTGTAGCAAAATACTGCTCTTCGCTAAAATCAACAGCCGGTCCTTTTGCACTCCAGTTTATCACCGAGT
>DAIQPD010000125.1:0-11555 GCA_036787535.1 Chryseolinea sp. | reverse complement strand
AGTTGAAGTATTATATTATCGTCTTTGTCTTTCAACAACGGCATTCTGACTTGAAGACGATATCGAAACCGAAGTACATAAATAGCGGTATCTAAAATACTTTCCTGAGTACTCGTTTCCAAAAAGCGATTATCGATACGAATGCGATTTTGTAAGAGCACTTTGCCGACCGGCTGTTCATGAGTTGCCTCCACTACGGGTCGAAACTCAGTAGCAACATGGTTCGATCCGTTTTCAGGTATCTGTGTATAGATAGAAGATAAGGTAAGGCCCGCAGCAAGATCCCATTGCTTAGTTTTGTAATGCAGACGGGTATGAAATATCAATTGATTTTGTTGATCGGGATTGATAAACCTTCGGTTGTCAATGTTATTAACCCAGTATAGATTTGGTTTGAAATACAACTGATTCGTATAGTATAGCCAATAAAGAGATTGGTGATAAACTTTTTCCTGCGCAGTAGCAGATACACCCATAGATAGAAGGGCAAGCACAATACATTTTTTCAAGAAGAGTAATTTATTGTTGGTTAATTACTATCCAAATATACGCTAATGTGCTGGTAAAATTTTTCCTTTACACTCTCCAAAACCAATCCGAACACCATCTTTCTCAGCGTATCCGTGCATAATTATGGTGTCACCATCATTTAGAAAGGTACGTTCACTTCCATCACTCATGTGCAATTTTTTTTCTCCATTCCTGGAAAGTTCGAGCATGGATCCGTACGAACCCGGTGATGGCCCGCTGATCGTTCCCGAAGCATAAAGATCACCCACTTGAATGTTGCAGCCATTGATGGTGTGATGTGCCAGTTGTTGATTAACATTCCAATACATGTACTTGAAATTCGATCGGCACAATGTAGTTTGAGATGATTTTCCGGATTGTAGAATTACCTCTAGCATGATATCAAAATTCTTTGGGCCACCGAAGGTAAGGTAGGGGAGAACGTGTGGATTTTGTTCAGGCCCATCTACCCGAAAAGGTTCAAGTGCATCCATCGTTACAATCCACGGTGACATGGTTGATCCAAAGTTCTTACTCAGAAAAGGACCAAGCGGAACATATTCCCACGTCTGAATATCGCGCGCTGACCAATCATTGAATAACACAAAACCTACAATGTAATCTTCAGCATCCGCAGTATGAATAGACTCGCCTAAGGTTGTTTCCTTGCACGTAATGAAAGCAACCTCCAATTCAAAATCCAATTTATCTGATGGGCAAAAAACCGGAAGGTCAGAATCCTTTGGTTTAACTTGTCCACGGGGTCGTTGAATTGGAGTTCCGGAAACAACAATGGAAGAAGCACGTCCATGATAGGCTACGGGTAAATGTTTCCAGTTTGGAAGAAGTGCATTCTTCGGATCGCGAAACATAGAACCTACATTGGTTGCATGTTCTTCGCTGCTATAAAAATCAGTGTAGTTCGGTATTCGTACAGGGATAAGTAATTGTACGTCTTTTATTAGCAAGACTGAACTTTTCCTTGCTTCAGGATTTGATTGAAGTTCATTGTTATCATGTTGAAGAAGTTCTGAAATGCGTTCGCGCACCAGGCCTACCTTTCTTTTTCCTAAAGCAAAAAAGTCGTTAAGGTATTTTTGATTGAAAATGTTTTCAGGTAGATCAAGGCTGGAGAAAAATCCATGATTTTGCAGAGAAGCTAAATCTAAAACAGAATCACCAATGGCTACACCGGCCAAAGGTAATGATCGATCAATTTTAAAAATCCCAAAAGGCAGGTTTTGAATAGGGAAATCAGAACCTTTGGGGACTTCTACCCAACTTTTAAGTTTGGTGTTGTTGGCTTTGATCATAAAAAGGAAGTTTCAAACAAACCTACCAAGAAGAAATCAAAGTTGATAGCATTACTATGTTGGTAAGCTGATTTTGTGTTTACTTTGGCCATTGATGAACCCACTGATTTTACCAAATGCATTTGAAATAGCCTTGCGCAAACAGTTGGGTGCTTGTTTTGAAGTATTTCAGGCAAGTCTGCAAGAACCAGCGCCTACTAGCATTCGGGCCAATCCGGCCAAACACAGTGTCCTTCCGGATGAAAAAGTGTTATGGAGTAAGTTTGGATATTACCTGAACCAGCGACCATCCTTCACACTTGATCCTACCTTTCACGGAGGAAGTTATTATGTTCAGGAAGCCAGCTCCATGTTTGTGGAGCAAGCATTTCTTCAGTCAGTCGATAACACTAAGTCATTAAATGTACTGGACTTGTGTGCAGCACCCGGAGGTAAGTCAACACACTTGTTGAGTTTGATGAACAAAGAAAGTTTGTTGGTTTCGAATGAAGTAATTCGAACACGTGCTAATATACTTTCTGAAAATATTCAGAAGTGGGGATATCCAAATGCTGTAGTCACCAGCAATGACCCTCACGACTTCGAACGTTTAAAAGGTTTCTTTGATGTAATGGTAGTCGATGCTCCTTGTTCAGGTGAAGGACTTTTTCGTAAAGATCCCAATGCCATGAGCGAATGGTCACCCGACAATGTAGCCTTGTGTTCGAAACGTCAGCGTAGAATTTTAAGCGATGTATGGCCTGCTCTAAAACAAGGAGGTATTTTAATTTACTCTACCTGTACTTATAACGAAGCCGAGAACGAAGAGAACCTGGCGTGGTTAAAAGAGGAGCAAGGTGTGGAATTCATTTCTCTACAACTTGATCCTTCGTGGGGAGTTGAGCAAACTTCGAAAGGCAATGTAATGGGTTATCGTTTCTTTCCGCATAAAGTAAAGGGCGAAGGATTTTTTCTTTCTGTAATGCGAAAGACGAATGGAGGTGAGAGTAGAATGAATTATAAAAATTCATTTACAGCACCATCGAAAAAGATCATTGACCAACTTAGTCAGTGGGTATTAACACCCGAAGAAAAAACCTTCATCATCCGAAACGATCAGGTTCAATTCTTCCCGAAGAACAAGCACTTCGAGATCGAATTTTTGGCGAAGAACCTTTACCTCATCTCTGCCGGAACTTCGATGGCGACAGTAAAACATGAGAAGCTAATTCCCGAACATGCACTTGCTTTATCAATTGAATTAAACAAAGAGCATTTCACAGTCCTGAATGTTGAACTTCCTCAAGCACTTCAATATCTAAGAAAAGAAACGTTGGAAGTTCACGGAGAGAAAAAAGGATTTGCACTTATTCAGTATAATGGTGTTCCTCTTGGCTGGGCGAATGTGTTGGATAATCGGATGAATAATTTGTATCCGGCTGAGTGGCGCATTCGGAAATAGTTTTTGAGTTACCGGTTGCCAGTCGCCTGTAATTGGAAACCGTTTCAGATTTATTTCTGAAGCAGAAAAATACACCCTTAAGACCGGCAACTGGTAACCGGTAACTAATTCTCTTCACTCTTTTCCGCCTCAACCTCCTTTTCAATCTCGGCAGACTCCACCTTCTTCACAACCGCAGTATCCTCAATCAAAATCACAAAATGCTTAAGGTATTTTGTCTGCGATAATAAGATCTTCAGAACACCTAAAGCTGGTATCGCTAGAATCATTCCGGCAATGCCGAGAATTTTCCCACCAATCAACAACGCAACTATTGCGGCCAGTGCGTTGATGCTTACTTTCGATCCTGTAATGCGTGGTGTAATAAAATTACCTTCCAGAAACTGAACGGTTGAGAAAATGGCGATCACACCACCCGCATACCAGATGCTGTCTTTTGTGATGAGTGCCATCAATACCGGTAAGGTAGCACCAATGAAAATACCAACATATGGAATGATGGTGAGTACACCCGAAAGGATGCCAAAGAAGATAGCGTGATTAATGCCGAGTGCGAACAAGCCGATGGTGTTGAGTGTGGCAACAATGAGCGTAACTAATAACAATCCGGAGATGTAGCCTTGGATTACACCTTCCACTTCTTTCTTCCAGGTAAATTCTTCACGTGATGGCAACAAGTTTTCGAAGAATGCCTTGAAGCGATCTCGATAGATGAGAAAAAGGAATATATAAATCGGAACCTGGATGATCAGTGAAATTAAAGTTGTAGTAGAGGCCAGTAAATTAGTGGCATAACCACTCAGGTTGGTAATGCCCGATTTAAAAAACTGGGTACGTTCCGACTTATTGAAACCAAAATATTTGTACAGGATTCTATTGACGTTTTGCTCCATCGCATCGAATTTGGTTTGGAGGTCAGGAAGGTCTGCCACCAGACTGGTAATTTGACTCACGATAAGCCAGATCAACAACACCAGTATTGCAAGTGTTACAATCAGCATCAAGGTAATGGCCAACGTGGAGGGCAGCTTCCGTTCCAGAAATTTTACAGCAGGCGACATCACAACAGCGAAGATGACCGAGAAGCAAATCGGTACAATAATATCGGATGCAAAAATGCACAAGACAATGAGCAGTGCGATCACCACTAAGAGCTTGTAGGAATAGTCGAGCAGATCAAATGTTTTCTTTGGTACAGACATGCCTCAATTTGTCGATTTATCTATTGCTTTCAAAATGTTAACGGTTGCCAGTTACCGTTGACTGGCAACCGGCAACTCTCAACTTGTTGATTTATCAATTGCATTCAATATGCTTGCACAAGATTCGCGAATCTGTTCTTCAGTAATGGTAAGGGGAGGAGCGATGCGAAAACTATTGGGGTGCGATAAAAACCAATAACAGATCACACCTTCCTGTTTGGCGTTCTCCACGATGTTAGCCACGATCTCAGCAGAATCAAAATCGATGGCGAACAACAAACCGAATCGCCTGATCTCTTTGATCGCTTTATGTTTCAGCAAACTTTCAATCAGTTTACCTTTTGCTTCTACCTTCTCCAATAACTTTTCTTCCTCAATAACCTCTAAGGTGGCCAGTGCCGAAGCACAACATACGGGGTTGCCGCCAAAGGTAGTGATGTGCCCCAGCATCGGGTTGTGGGTGAGTACCTGCATGATTTGTTTATCGGCAACAAACGCACCGATGGGTAAACCACCACCAAACGCTTTCGCGATGGTGAGAATATCCGGTACCACATCAAATTGCTCAAAGGCAAACAAGGTACCCGTTCGGCCCATGCCGCATTGGATCTCATCAAAGATTAAGAGTGTTCCAGTGTCCGTGCATTTCTTTCGCAGTGCTTTCATATACACTTTTGACGGAACACGTACGCCTGCATCGCCTTGAATGGTTTCGATAATCACACAGGCGGTGTTGGTAGTAATGTATTGAAGATCTTCTTCGTTGTTGAACGTAATGAACTTGACATCCGGCAGCAACGGACGAAATGCCTGCTTCTTCACTTCATTGCCCGACACCGACAGGGAACCGTGCGTACTGCCATGATATGATTTGCGGCAGGCAATCATTTCGGTTCTCCCTGTAAAGCGCTTGGCTAATTTCAAAGCGCCTTCATTGGCTTCCGTTCCTGAATTCACGAAGTAACAACAGTTCAGACTTTTGGGAAGGAGCGAGGTAAGTTTCTTCGCGAGTTGATTGGGCGTTGACTGAACATATTCCCCATACACCATCACATGCAAATGTTTATCGAGCTGCTCTTTGATGGCTTGTACTACATGCGGATGACGATGACCAATATTATTGACACCGATACCGGAGATAAGATCAGTGTATCGTTTTCCATCAGGAGAATAAAGGTAAATACCTTCCGCCCGCTCGATGGAAATGAGGTAGGGTGAGTCAGTAGTTTGCGCGAGTTTGTTGAGAAAGGTATCGTGATTAAAATCCATGCGGAAAGTTAATTGATATTGAGTAATTGCTAATGATTAATCTTCTAGGTTTGGCACTTTAAGTTCTCACTGTAAGTAGGATTGCCGATTGTTGTCCAAGTCACCAACGAGAAAGTATCTACGCGCAAGACTTGAACCAGATAGAGGTAATGCTGCGCAAATTTCAGTGTTATTAAGCGAATTGCTCTGAGTTTATTAAAAAATGAAACTTCAACGAAACAAGGAATTAAAGCCAACACCTAAAGGCGGGATGTATCAATGAATACCTTTAAACAATACTCAAAATATAAATGTGCCAGTCATGGATTAGACTTCGATTAATTATGACAAATCAAAGATAATATCGCAATATTGCGTACCATACTTAGTTTGTTGATCATATGTGTGTATCTAAAGTTTTCGGTCAGACTTCCAGATTAATAACTTCGTTCATTGTTGCGCTGATTCTTTTCACGACCTCCCAAACCGAAGCACAAATCCTGAAATTCAAACATCGCAATGCAGCCTTCCAGGCAGGCCTAGAATATGTAAGGGAGATGTGGTTTTCTCCCGACAACAAATTTGCATACTCTGCAAGCAGTGGTGGCTTGGGTGTTTTCGATTACGATCCCATAACCGGCTCCTTAACCATGAAGGAAGTTCATAATATGGAACAGTACGGTTTCGAGAGGCAGGGAATGGACAATATCGTTTTTAATCATGATGGCGAATATGCCTATACAACAACATCCGCTACCTCCAATATTTACATTTTTAAACGTGACGCCATTACGGGTAAAATTACCTTCCTAGGCCAAGTTCCGGGGGTAGTAGATTCCTATGGTACGGGAAGTTCATTGTATATTAGTCCTGACGACAAATTTCTTTATATTGGAAATGGCAGTGTATTAAATATTTATAAGAGAAACTTATCTGATGGTTCCGTTGTGTTGGTTAAACGGGAAGTGTCGCAAGTAAGCCAAGGCGATATTTACATTAGTCAAGATGGCAAATTCATGTACTTATCAGGGGCGTATATTCGAGCCTTTACGCGCGATACAACTACAGGATTGATCACTTTCCTTGAAGAATATTTGGGTCTGCAGGATCTTGGTTATACCTATAAAATAGCTGCGGTGCGGGACGAGAACTATATGTTGTTCAGCTCGCTCTATTATGGCATCGGAAGATTCTCGCGGGATGCGAGTACCGGTAGGTTAACCTTCCTTGATATTTTCACTTATCCCCGCCCTGAAAGTTCTGCTTACCCCATTGGCCCAGCGAGCTTAACGGCATTTAAAGTAAATGCAGCCGGAGATAAAGTTTATGCGAGTTCGTTTCGTAATCTGACCTCATATTTTGTAGATGCCAATGGCGAATTAACATTACTCGAGAAAATAAACGTAAGGGGTGTTGTTCTTAACGAACCCTTTTACGGTGTGAATACTAGCCATGACGAAAAGTTTGTCTATGGCTTTGGCACTGAGTACGCAGATACTTCAATAGAATGTTTTAAGGAAAACAACAACGAATTGGATTCCATGCGAATTCACTTTTTCGGACAATCGCTTAATCGTGGGCTCTATCACGTATCCGCTGAATGTATAAGCAAAGACAATCAATTTATTTTTACCGGAAGTTTTATCGATAAGTGCTTCGCTGCCTTTCGTTCGGGTGTCAATGAAGGTGGCGAGATGACGGAAATTAATCGCGTAACCTTTCAGCAAGCCGGCATTCCTGATAATGACAATTACCTTATAAAAAATCTGGTAGCTACATCGGATAACAAAACGGTTTACGCATCAGCCAACTCCTATTTCGCTCCTTACTCATATCAATTGCATACACTCGATGTGGACGCAAATGGAGCCATCAGTCATCGCACAACACTGGACCTGCCAGCCGGTATTGAAGACATGCAGCTCACCGAGGATCAGCAATTTCTTTATATCTCTTGCAGTGATGATTTGTTGCGCATCTATCGTACGGCAACTTCAGGAGGGCTCACATTGGTTCATATACTATCTCAAGTCGAGTTGGGTGTGGAGTGGTCGCCCGGGAATATTGTAATCGGTGATGATGACAAATTGATTTATGTACTATCAGCGAAGCCAAATTCATATTTAATGCTATATGTTTTTAATCGGGATATGCAGACAGGTCTGTTGCAATTGACCAGCTCGACCGAGGTTACGTATGGTCTTTATAAAAACACATTCAAGCTGCTGCTGAGCAAAGTTCACCAGATGGCTTATGTTGCAGGTGGGAGTACTCTAATTTTCAGATATCCGTGGAATTCTGTTACCGGTGAATTAGGACCGAGAGCTCAAATGCTGGGTGATTATAATGGCGGCCAATCGTTAACGCTGCCATCGCTGAATCCAGAAGAGAATATGATCATCAGTAGCAGTGCCAGTGAAACTCGTTTCTATGGCTTTCGCGATGATGAGACCGTGGTGAAAATCAGTACACAGAAAAATATTGCAACTGCCTACTGGTCGAGTGGTGGAGGTGAATCAGGCTACGAAAGATTTCTATTTGCATCTGACAATAAAACGGTTTACGGTGTTCGCGAAAGTGGAAACGGAGTTTACGTTTATGGATATGACCAGACCGCAGTTCCTCCCTTGCCACCCACAAATCTGCTGGCCACCTCCGGAGATCGAAAAATCACAATTTCATGGGATACGAATAAGGAATCCGGCATAACGTATTGGATCTATCGGCACTACAATGATGCTGCAGATGTTGAAGGTGGTAACGCTGAGAAGATTGGTGAAACAACTGCCTTGAGTTTTGTAGACAATACTGTGGCCAGTGGTACTACTGTATTCTATTGGGTTAAAGCGGTTTTACCCAATCAATCAAGTTTGATGTCATTACCTTCCAACAGCGCAATAGCTTTCGATCTAATCCCAACTACTCCTCAAAATGTATTGCTAACAGCGGGCGACAAATTTCTAAAACTAAATTGGTCAGCAAACACAGAAGATGACTTCTTAAAATATGAAGTGTATAAGAATTTAACATCCGATTCAGAAAGCGCTTCGTTATTTCAAACAATAACGGTAAACTCGATACAGGACGACAATGTCGCGTATCTCCAGACCTATTACTATTTTGTACGCACCATCGATAGGGCCGGAAATAAAAGTGACTTCTCAGATGCAGTAGATGGAATGCCAATCAATAATCCACCGGTCACACCTCAAGATGTTATGCTCACAATGGGCGATAGATTTTTGATGCTTACGTGGTCAGCCAACACAGAGGGTGATTTTTCGAAATACGAGGTGTACAAGAATTTAACATCTGATCCGGAAAGTGCTACATTGTTTCAAACCTTAACAACAACAACGATACAGGACAATGATGTTGAGTATCAGCAGACCTACTACTATTTCATAAAATCCATTGACAATACAGGAAATAAAAGTGGCTTCTCAACTGCGGTAACTGGTATGCCACTTGACAACCCTCCTGCCAAACCTGAAAATCTTACTGTAAGTTTGATAAATGATGGAGGTGTTGTGATTCATTGGTCGGCCAACACCGAACAGGACCTTAAAGGATACAGGTTGTACAGAAGCACTGTCAATCACATTACTGAATCAGCATTAATTGCAGAACAAAACCTGCCTACAAACAATCAATTTGTAGACAACGAGAATTTGCAAGACATGATTTATTATTGGGTAACTGCGTTCGACACTCAAAACAATAGTAGTGCATTCAGTGATGTTGCCTCTATTGTAATAACGGCATCGGAAAATCAGGGAGTTGATCCCATTGTGATGTATCCAAATCCGGTGAATGATTTTCTGGAAGTAAAAACTCCGTACACACAATCGGTCTTTGTCTTTTTTGATATGCAAGGGAGACAAATGAAGCAGGGTAATGTTCCTGAAAATGGAATTATTGACATTCATGATCTTGCTTCTGGCAGCTATAGATGTAAAATCACTTCGAAACACCAAGCTTTTGTCTTTAGTATTATCAAAAAATAGTTTCATTCAACATGACTAGATCTTTTCTCCCCATCAGAGTCACATGCTCCAAGCACTCTGATGTCTACAAAACCAACTTTAGTTCAGATAATTTTAATATTCTTACATCATGAAGATCAGCGTTCCGGAAACGGATAACACTGATCGAGGAAAAACACGCTGAGTGTTTTACAATTTTAACCGGATGCCCAGGCGGTTCAATCCTCCTGTGATTACAGCACATAAGAGTGCAAAGAGAAATGACTTTACCAACCCCACGCCACCCACCAAAATAATTTCCGGAAGATGAATACCTACAACAGCCGTGAACGCATAGATAAAATACGGTATGAGGTAACACAATAAAGTATCTGTACGCGAGGGCTTAATCACATCAAACCATTTTTCCTTTCGCTTTATGTCGACCAGCCAGTAGATAACTAAAAATGCCAGAATGGTGAAAGCACTGCAGAGAAATAACCAGGCAGGTGTAGCACTTAGTTTCGATAATCAAACAGGCGGTGGTGGTAGTAATGTATTGAAGATCTTCTTCGTTGTTGAACGTAATGAACTTGACATCCGGCAGCAACGGACGAAATGCCTGCTTCTTCACTTCATTGCCCGACACCGACAGGGAACCGTGCGTACTGCCATGATATGATTTGCGGCAGGCAATCATTTCGGTTCTCCCTGTAAAGCGCTTGGCTAATTTCAAAGCGCCTTCATTGGCTTCCGTTCCTGAATTCACGAAGTAACAACAGTTCAGACTTTTGGGAAGGAGCGAGGTAAGTTTCTTCGCGAGTTGATTGGGCGTTGACTGAACATATTCCCCATACACCATCACATGCAAATGTTTATCGAGCTGCTCTTTTATAGCACGCAACACATTCGGATGCCGATGCCCCACATTGTTCACCCCTATACCCGAGATCATATCCGTATACCGCTTGCCCTCGGGTGAATAAAGGTAGATTCCTTCAGCCCGCTCGATGGAAATGAGGTGGGGGGAATCTGTAGTTTGGGCGAGGTGATTGAGGAAAGTATCGTGATTGAAATCCATGGCGAAAGTTAGTCGATATTGGGTAAATGTGAAGTACTAGGGAGATAATGGTATAAAGTTGATAATGTATAATGTCAACGTACCAGAAAAAAATAGCCGCCCCGAAATGATCAGGGCGGCTTGCTTAAGGCACCACTTCAATCAAATGAAAATAATCTGGGTACCTTCCCCATCAGCCAGTGCATACATATCGCCAACTGTAATGATATCTTTTACTTCGGGTAGAAAATTTTCTTTCTTTAGATGGAACATATCCGCTGCAAGTTTGCAGGCATAAATTTCTCCACCGGCTGCATCGATCATCTGAATAAATTCTGTTACATGGGGGATATCCAGTTTATCCATTTCTTTTTTCATCATGTATGAAGCAAAGCCTTCGAAGCCAGGTAAGCCAGCAATCATGGTTGGCATGCCCGGCATAAAAGCAGGATTACCTACTGTTGCCGTATGAAGATGATCCGCGTTTTTTTTCGTGATGGCTTCGAGACCAAAGAATGTAAAAAACATTTTAGCTTCAATACCTTCCATCAAAGCACCATTGGCCATGACTAAAGCCGCATACACATCTTCCAATTTTCCTTTGGAGCAGATGATGAGTACCTTCTTCACTTTCTTTTCTTCCTTCATCACGGGAGCGGGTTTGCTGACGGTGACGGTTTTTTCTAATGTATCAATCATAAATAATGTTTTTAAAGCTTCGTGATTATTTAAATGCAGCTTACCGGTTTTGGTATGCCGGCAATCTTGCTGGAGATTTTAAGCGGTCCACCCGGAAAGAGTTGATAGAATTGCTTG
>DAIQPD010000124.1:0-11567 GCA_036787535.1 Chryseolinea sp. | reverse complement strand
CGTCACGCGGCAAGGTTTACGCTGGCTGTGTTGCTGAAAGGAAAAGATGCTCGCTTAGCAGCAACAACACTTGCAACAACACATACATGCGTTGTTGCAAAACATACAACAAATAGAATTCTGGAGATCCCGAAGATAAGCATCCAAGCTTTCGAAGCTTGTTTCAATGATGATGTTAACGATTCTTTTCATTTTTTAATCGGTTTATATTTTCCGCCAACTGGCGGATCAGGATTTAGCACCTTTTTCAGATTGGTATCGGAAATGGTTGCTAGCGATTCATAGAGCCTGTCTCTCCTCGCTTCTTTATAAATCGATTAAGCAGATGCGCTTATTCGACTTTGATATCACAAACGTAGAGTCTGAAAACTAGGTTTCCAAACATGGAATAAAAAAAATCTCAACTTTTTGTTCCGTTGCTGACAAGTGTTCGTGTAAATTTTATGAGAACAAACGGTTGATTAGCTCTGTAATGGCAACTTTACCGTAAAGGTAGAGCCAACCTGAAACGTACTTTTTACCTCAATATTTCCACCAAGTCGTTCAATAGCACGCTTCAAAATGTAAAGACCCAACCCTGAGCCTTGTGCTTTGTCGTTGGCCCGGTAGAACATATCGAAGATGCGATTAAGATGTTTTTCAGGAATACCTTGTCCATTATCTTCTACACAAATAGTAATGTGATTTTGAGAAGTGAATACTTTAATATCCACAAAGGGTTCAATTTCCTTACGGGAATATTTAATGGCGTTCTCAATCAGGTTTTGTACAATGGTGTTGATGATGGCCCACTCAGAATAGTATTCAATTTGTTGAATATCTTTTTTAACAATCACCTTTGAAGATTGATCGAGATAGTAACAGGAGTGTACACACTCCTCTACCAGTTTTTCAAAATCAATTTTTACTTTAAGCTCTTTTGTGTTTTTGATCTCCGTAAGGTTAATCAACCCCATGATGATATTGTTCATGCGGTTTACCTGGCCGTGGAATAGGTCAAAGAATTTTAACGAAGCCTTATCAGTAATTTCCATGTGCACCAGATTATGCAAACCAAGCAGTGAAGAGATTGGACCTTTTAAGTCGTGCGAAACTCTATAGAAGAAGGAATCAAGTTCGGCATTCTTCTGCTCGATGATAGCATTCTTTTCTTTTTGCAAACGAGTTTCGTGTTCCAGCACTTCAATTTTTAAAAGAGCATCGTAGTTTTTAATAATGTTGTATGTTTCCTTATTAACCACACCATCCTTCATTTTAATGGATTGCTCAAGATGGGCGAGTGCTTCCGCTGGTTTATGCTCTGCTTTGGCAAGCTCATAAAGATTTTGGTGAGCTCTGGATAGTACAAAAGTGACATTGAATTTTTTTGATAAATTCTCCGCTTCGAGAAAACACTTTCGTGCTTCTATAAAATTATTCATTTCAAAATGGGTAGTTCCCATTTTGTTCAACACCATACCTTGTCCTAATCGGTCACTCGCTTCAGTTGTAATGGCTAATGCAATGTTGAAATCATTCAGTGCTTTTTCAAATTCCTTTTTGCGTAAATAAACTTTACCTCTCGAATAGAAAGCAAAAGCCAACCCTCTATTGTCACCAGTTCCAGTCTTTATAGAGATACTTTTCTGAATGAGTTCAAATGCTTTCTCAATTTCATTTTGTTTGAGATAAATTCCGGAGAGCGGATTGTAAGCATTCGATTCAAGATTGAGATCCTTTATTTCTTTGCTGATTTCAATACACTGAAGGTAGGCTGCAGTGGCGTGATTATAGTCGCCAAAGTATTCATAGATGGTACCTATTGGTATAAGTACCCGCGCCTGGTTATGAAAGTCATTGAGTTTGCGATAGGACTTTAAGCAATCCAGCATCAACTGAAGGCCTTTGTGATAATCATTTGATCTGTAATGGATACTTGCTAAGTTATAGTTAGCATCCGCAATACCCTTGAGGTTTTGATTTTCTGTAAAGTAAGCCAGCGCTGATTGTGAAAATTTGCGAGCCACTTCAAATTCACCCTGTACTAAATGGAATAAGCCGAGATGGTTCTCTGCTTTTGCTTTGCCGCAGGCATAACGAATGTCATTACATTTCTGAAGCGCTTCATTCGCTAACCTGATACTTCCGTGGATATCCTTTCCACGGTGGGTATAAGCTTGGTCAAGTAAGGCATCAATTTTGGCGTGCTCCATTTTTTCATTCCCTACCCATAGGTAGGTGTATTTAATGGAGGCAAAAATATGGACTGGCCTTCTGGAATTTTCAGAGTGATTGCTTCACATATGCCTTATGTAAGATGCTAACCTTATTTTGATTTTTTGATCAGCATGATCTGGCCGGTGTGATAAATGTCGTGGTGGATAATGCCATGGAGCAAGGTAAAGAAAGTGTATCCTGATGAACTGTTGGGAACAGCATCGTGTAAAAGGGAAGAGTCAAAATTTTGAATGGCCGCAATTAATTTGGCCTGGCTTTCATGAAGCTCTTTGAGTGTAGTTTCCCAATTGAAGGGAGTGGGGAAATTCAGAGCATCGTCTACTTTGTAATCAACATCTCCTTCTAATTTCTTCACCACAAAAGTTCGCCAGGCCGTCATGTGCGCCACCAACTCAATGATGCTATGAGTATTGCTAATTCGCTGCGTTGATTGACTGGGTGTAATATCTTTTAACACTTCTTGAACAGAAGGACCATACCACGCATTTTTTTCGAACGTACTTTTGAGCAAGGTAAGAATGTGGGTGAGTTCAGATGACATACAGATTCAACTTGTTGTTTAACTAAATCTACTACCTTTTTCGCTGGAAAGAATAATGTGGTGCTTTAATAGGAAGGAGGTGTTTTGATTTTCCAGTTCGTCATAACGAGAAAGGAGATCCGAATGACCAGACCTCCTTTGAACCAACTTAGTTAGCCCTATAAAACAGCTACATCATAATGCCTCTTCGTTGCCTGGACAATAGATAAGTAATTTCAAGCAGCAAATGTTTATAAAAATAGTAATGCATGTGATTATTTATAGAACGATGCCTCCCAGGCTTTTTCGTAATCGGGATTCGCTAGTTCTTTCGCTTTTAATTCTTGAAGACTTCGTTGAAATAATTCCAGTAGGTTTGATTTTCGGATAACCTTATCAAGGTCTACCTTCGATAAGGTATTGCTTGCCGGATAGCGCACACCATCACCCACTATTTCACCTTCAAAGTATTTTGTGGGCATTGCTTGCGATCCTTTGGTAGGGTCGCCATTCGGCATACCCAGTAATTCTATGGTAAGGGTCGGTATCATTACAGGTGCACCTCTGTCGAAAGCAATCTTAACATCAAGCAATAATTTAAAGAGAGCGTTCACACCAGTGGCTTTCATTATTTCAGTAGTACCACCTGTCATTGCAGAGAAGGGGAGGGTCTTCTGCAGTACGACCGTATTTTTATATGAACGCTGAAATTCGGTAGTGCTGTTTTCATCCTCTTCTGCGTAAGGTGTTATTGTTTTATAGGCTTCGCTATTGGTTATTGTTGCCAAAGGCACAAATGTGGTGTTTAATTCTGCCTCAACAATTTTTGTAAAATCAGTATAAAGACCTTCTAACACTTCATCCCAAATTTCATTGGCCACCTGAGGAAATGATGCAGACGTAGACGTGGTTGTGGTGGTAGTATAGGTAGTACCACCCGCACTGAACGATGAGGAGGATGATGTGCTCTTTCCTTGCTTAAATGTTGTACCCATAATGGCAAGCGACAGCACACCTGCTTTTTTAATCTGCGATGTCGGGCGACTGTAGAAAGCGTTTGGTTTAAAAAAAGTATAATCCATACCACCGTTCTTAAATTTTTCTGTGCCCTTGTATTTGATACCTGTAAATACGTTTGGTGCGGTTGTTACATTAATCATTCTTCCATCGGTATACATTACTCCTACCGAACTGATGTTTATTGTTCCAATAAGATCAATTGGTTTTACAAATTCAGATCGCCACAATTCTAAATAGATATTGTTATAGTTCGCCAGTTTGTCGTTGCTAGGGTCGATTCCCACATTTCTAAAATTTGCTGCAGGTATAACAATTTTTGTTGCTGGCGCGAAAAAACCAATGGGGTAAAGTGTGGAGATACCCAATACGCGCGCAGTAATATTAACCTGAATGGGCACATTCGGATCTACCTTTTCACCAAGAGCCAACTCCAGTGTAACATCTTTTGAAAAATCGACAGCAGGTTCTCCCTTTTGTCCATTTACTGATAGCAATGTAAAAGTTTGTGTGGGCGCAGGAATAGCGAAGGAAACTTGCTGCCCTCTTTCCGATTTAATGGAAATCTTTTTTACTGCTTTAAGATTAGCTTCAGAAAAATCGCTATAGATACCAAAGTTATCGCCATCCGTCTTTTTCCCGTCTACTGTTACTTCGCCTTTTATTTTCGCAAAACCTGTTTTTGATTTTTGGGTAAACGAAAAGAAAGTCATAGTGCCACCAGAAAGCCAGTCACCAAAAAAAGTCATGTCTGCGGTCTCAACGGATTTGTCTCGCAGGTTGTGCATTGTTCCGACCATCATTACAACCTCATCCAAATTATCGGTTGTAGTTACCATACCGAAAGCGGATCCGCCAGCAGATCCTGCAACCTTGGCCACCTTCACTAACATTTTACCCATAAAGTTGCTGCCACCTTTTGCTTTTTTCTTTGTGGTAGTGGTGGAGTCGCTTTGGGCGGATTCTGTCTTTGTTTGAGTAGAGTCTTTTTTATTTCCACCCAATTTAAATTTGCCGAGTTGGGCATGCGAAGAAAAGGCGAGACAGGTAAAGAATAAGAAAAGAATGATTGCGTTTTTTTTCATGAGATTTTTTTAGTCGTATGAATAGATCAGCATTCCAACAGACAAGTTTTGAAACACACTGTTGATAAATTAAATTACCGATGCATTTTCTTTACGGTATGTACTGATCCGTACTGGGCGCCATTTGGGGCAACGAGGTTCGCATCACGTTCAAAATGAAGTTTATCATCTGACAGTTCAACTATTGAATAGTCGACTTCAATGTCATATGAATTTGTGCCAACATTGTAATAGTATAATCTCAAAATAACACCTCTGTCTAAGCGCCATTTCACTTCATTCTCTACTTCTACACCATTCACTAAACTGGTTTCAATCAAAGTACCTTTTTCAAATTCTCCATTGCTAGTAAACCTCATTCGTATTACTGGCAATAGTGTATCGCTGGCAAGCGGTTTTTGGAGCGGGCCAGGTGGTTGTGCCGGGTTAAAACCGTATTCACGAACACGAACAGTATCAACAGTCCATTCGTTGGCTAGCCTTGTTCCTTCTATATCCACATCTGTTGCCGACTCCAGCAAATCGCAGCCTGCCGTTGCCAACAGTAAAATGGGAAATGTAATTGCGAGCAAAAACTTTCTTGATGTCATAGTATTTGTGTTTTACAAGCACAAAACTGATGAGAATATAAGTGGCAGACATCGGCACTGGTACGGATTCTATATCCGTACCAATACGGATTTTACGGAGCGATCAATCCGTTTCGACTGGCAAACTTGTAGAGGGCAATTAAATTTCGGCAACCTGTTTTTTCCATAATGTGTTTGCGGTGGGTTTCCACCGTGCGCTTGCTGATGAACAGTTTTTCAGCCATCTGCTCATTGCTGTTTTCTTCGAGAATCAGCTTTAAAATTTCCAGCTCTCTTTCGGTAAGTGGATCTTGCATAACCGATTGCTTTTCGACTTTTATTTTATCGAGCATTACCTGCAATACTTCGCGGCTGTAATGCGTGCTGTCGTTTAGGATATCGTTAATGGCATTGGCAATTTCCTGTGCACTGGATGTCTTCAGCAAAAAACCTTCTGCCTCTGTCGTGATTGCAGCAGCCACAATCTGTCTTTCATTGTGCATGGAAAGTATCAATACTTTTATGGCAGGATGTTGTTGCTTGATGCGCGTTGCCAATTCAAGTCCTGTCATGCCCGACATGGATATGTCGGTAATTACTAATTGCAAGAGTGGGTTTGATTCAATGTGTTCCCATGCATCTTCACCTGAATGCACAACTGTAAATAATGCTTGCGGAAATTTTATGCGAAGGACAGCCACCAAACCTTCAGCAAATATTTTGTGATCATCCGCTACTAAAATTTTCAAGGTGGTGTTCATGCAATAGCAAATTGTATGTTGATGTTGGTGCCTTTGCCCGGTTGTGTGTCCACTTCAATGTTTCCTTTCAACATAGCAATGCGAGAGAAAACACTCTTCCAACCCAGACCTTTACTTTTGGTTATCATTTCTTTTTCAAAGCCTACTCCGTTATCGGAAATAGAAAGATGAAGCGTATTACCTTTTGCCAATACATTCACTTCAATCCGATCAGCCCTCGAATGTTTTATCATGTTGTTAATTACCTCCTGAATAATGCGATACACCGCTACCTCAATTGGTGCAGGCAGTCGTGCTTCAATTCCTTCAATCAGAAATTGTATGTTCAGCAATTTTGATTCATTGATTTTAAGAATCATATCTTCTAAAGCTTCCTTCAATCCAAGTTCCATAAGCGCAACCGGCATCAGGTTATGCGAAATAGAACGTACCTCTTGCGTGGCCTGATCCAACACCTGTATCGAGTTGTTGAGCAATTGTCCCTGCATATCATCAGAAGGAAGTGAAACTGCCGTAAGACTGAGTTTTGCTGCGGAAAGAAGTTGGCCGAGGCCATCGTGCAAATCTTTCGCCACGCGTGCACGTTCATTTTCTTCTGCTTCAATCACGGCACTGAATCGCTGACGTTGAAGTTCTTCGTTTTCCTTTACCCGATCAAACCGGAGTTTGAATTGGTGACGTTTGAATAACCAGAAGATCAATGCACCAACCAGCAAAACCGAAGCGATTACCCACCAAACAATGGTGCGCGATTGTTGCAATTCCAAATCTTTAGTAAGGGTTTCATTTCGCAATTGCACAATCTGTAATTCTTTTTTCTCTGACTGAAAACGCGACTCCATTTCATAAATAATTTCTGCTTTGTCTTTGTTCAGCACAGAATCTTTTATCTCCATCAAGTGCTTCACATATTCAAAGGCTTTTTTGAAGTTACCTTGCTTCTGATTGAGCTGATAGGCAATCTCATAAGCATCGCGGAGTTTTTCGGTATTGTTGCTTTTGTTTGCGTAGTAAAGAGAGGAGTCATTATAAAGGAAAGCCTTCTTCATATTTTGCAAATCGGAATTGACCTGAGTCAGGTTGAGATAATCTGTGGCTAAATGATAATAGTCATCCGGTTCAATGAGTGCCAGACTTTGCTGAAAGAAAGTTTCAGCTTTGGCAAGCTCTCCTTTTTTTCGAAGGGTATTACCAATATTATTGAGCGTGGAACTTTTGTAAAAAGGATCATCAAAACCAAGATTTCGTTCATGGTAGGCAAGTGCTTTGTCCCACTCGCGCGAATCGTCATAGCTAATAGCAATGGCATTAATTGCTCTCCATAAAAGTATGGGTTGTTGTGTATGTTGGCTTTCAATTAGCTTGAGACCTTCATGCCCGTACTGCAATCCGTTTTCAAAATCCAACAGGTTGTTGTGATATAATAATGACAGGCTTACATAATTCTGCGCTACCATCACCGTGTCTCTAGCTTTATCAAAATACCTTGCGCTTTCCAACAGGTAGCGAATGGCCAAATCATTTCTATTAGTGAATTGAGCTTTTGTACCTACAGCCCTTAACGAATACCCAGATCCTGAGTAATTGTTGTTTTTTAGATAATAAAAAACTGAGGTATCAGCCCATTGTCTGGCAGCATCAAAATCAGACGCAAGGTTTGCGGATGAAATAATGAATGCACTTTCGGCCTTATATGGAAAATAGTTTCCCGCAAGTTGAAATGCCAAATGCCCGAGTGAATCGGCTAACCGAGGCTCGTCAAAATTATTTTTTGCTTCTTCGATGTAGCGATGTGCTTTTAGGGTATCAACTTTAGGTTGTTGACCTGAAGCAAATGCAGTTGCCAACTTCACACTTAGTAAGCTCATCAACACTACAAATCCTAATCGCCTCATACAAAAGAAAAGATACAATGAAGCACAAGGTAGTACATTGTATCATTAGAATAGTATGCGTTTGAAATGCGGAAGTTTTTTTTATGAATATCTACAAAAACTTTCCGATGTCTTTTCTAATTGAAGAAGTGAAGTGACGATGTTATCTTAAAATAGATTTTATAAGAGCCCTAACTAAGTGAGCATTCCACCATCAACCTGAAGTACTT
Organism: Chryseolinea sp.; assembly: GCA_036787535.1. GTDB lineage: Bacteria > Bacteroidota > Bacteroidia > Cytophagales > Cyclobacteriaceae > Chryseolinea. The sequence continues at coordinate 3,294 of DAIQPD010000124.1, read as the reverse complement.
GTCCGGTAATGTATGATGACATTTCAGAACCTAAGAATACACAAGCATCTGCAATATCCTGAGGGCGGCCACCGCGCTTCATTGGGATGGCATCGCGCCAGCCTTGTACTGTTTTTTCATCGAGCTTGGCAGTCATTTCGGTTTCAATAAAACCAGGAGCAACTGCGTTTGCGCGAATGCCACGTGTACCTAATTCTAAAGCAACAGATTTTGTGAAGCCAATAATACCTGCCTTTGATGCTGCATAATTGGCTTGGCCCGCATTACCTTTTAACCCTACAACAGAAGTCATATTAATAATAGAGCCGCTCTTCTGCTTCATCATCTGTTTGGTCACAGCTTTCACTGTATTGAAGCATGATTTCAAATTCACGTTAATTACATTGTCCCACATTTCTGGTGTCATGCGCAACAACAGATTGTCTTGCGTGATGCCGGCATTGTTCACTAAAATATCAAGCTTGCCAAATTCGGTAATTACATCATTAATTAATTTATCCGCCTGAGCAAAATCGGAAGCATCTGAACGATAGCCTTTTGCCTTAACACCTTTTGAAGTCAGCTCAGCCTCAAGCGCTTGCCCTTGTTCTACACTTGAAAGGTAAGTGAATGCCACACTCGCACCGTGCTCTGCATATTGAAGGGCAATGGATCTTCCGATTCCTTTCGAGGCTCCGGTAACGAGGGCAATTTTTCCTTGAAGTAATTTCATATAATGGTCAACAGCCCACGGTCGACTGCCACAGTTTAGTTCCCGTAAGGTTCAAAAATACTTAATTCTGTCAAAAATCAGTAAAATCAAAAGAAGGTGTAAACCTTTTTCAAACGTTATGGAAATGGAGCCTCACCGATTATCTTTGGCAGCGAATTTAAAATCTTATTTCTATGTCAAAATATGATCTGATCGTGATCGGCAGTGGCCCTGGGGGATATGTAGCTGCAATCCGTGCTTCTCAATTGGGAATGAAAGTAGGTGTTGTAGAGAAAGCCGAGTTGGGCGGTATTTGTTTAAACTGGGGTTGCATACCGACTAAAGCATTGTTAAAGAGTGCAAATGTTTTCGAATACATCAAGCATGCTAAAGATTATGGCATAGAAGTAAAAGATGCTTCAGCTGATTTTGGCGGTATTGTAAAACGCAGCCGCGATGTAGCTGCCGGCATGAGCAAAGGCGTTCAATTTTTATTCAAGAAAAATAAGATCGATCAGATTGCTGGTTTAGGGAAGTTGAAGAAAGGTGGCAAGGTTGAAGTGACAGATGAAGCTGGAAAGAAAACCGATTACGAGGCGAAGAGTATAATCGTGGCAACGGGTGGCCGCTCACGCGAACTACCTAACTTGAAAATTGATGGCAAGAAAATTATTGGCTACCGCGAAGCCATGGTGTTGCCAAAACAACCTAAAAAATTATTGGTGGTTGGATCAGGTGCGATTGGTGTTGAGTTTGCATATTTCTATAGCACGCTTGGTACGGAGGTAACGATTGTTGAATTCTTGCCGCGCATTGTGCCGGTTGAAGATGAAGAAGTTTCCAAGCAGTTAGATAAATCATTCAAGAAAGCAGGAATGAAAATCTACGTGAATTCAGAAGTAACAAAGGTAGATACTTCTGGTGCCGGTTGTGTGGCAACTGTTAAAACGGCCGATGGTGAAATTAAAATCGAGGCTGATATTGTTCTCTCCGCTGTTGGCGTATCGACAAATATTGAAGGTATTGGTTTGGAAGAAGTAGGAGTGAAGACCGACAAAGGAAAAGTAATCGTTGATGATTTTTATAAGACCAATATCGCGGGTGTGTATGCTATTGGCGATATCGTGAAAGGTCCTGCATTGGCACACGTGGCTTCTGCAGAAGGAATTATTTGTGTAGAAAAAATTGCTGGTCATCATCCGCAACCATTGAATTACAATAACATTCCGGGCTGTACCTATTGCTCTCCTGAAATTGCATCGGTTGGTTATACTGAAGAAGCAGCAAAAAAGGCTGGCTTTGAAATTAAGGTAGGTAAGTTTCCATTCACAGCATCTGGTAAAGCGAAGGCTGCTGGTGCATCAGATGGTTTTGTGAAATTAATTTTCGATGCGAAGTATGGCGAGTGCTTGGGTGCTCACATGATTGGTGCAAATGTTACCGAGATGATTGCTGAAATTGTTTCTGCACGCAAGTTGGAAACAACCGGTATGGAAATTATTAAGACAGTACATCCACATCCTACCATGAGCGAAGCGATCATGGAAGCTGCTGCTGCAGCATATGGTGAAGTGATTCACTTATAAGAATTCTTAAAAACTTAATTAATGCTGTTGGGTAAATACCTGACAGCATTTTTTTTTTGCGCAATTCGGTTACGTTGGTTTTTACTGAGTTTTATCATTTATAAAATATGATTTGAATCATGTATTAAGTGTGGTGTTGTCTTGTTACTTTGCATTACGATTTAACTGAAATGACTAAAAGAGCCCTAACCTTCACAATTCTCCTCAGCATGGTGTTGCACTGTGCGGGCAGACTAGGTGTTCTTTCCTATCTCTACAAAAACAGGCTTGAACTTGCCAATACCATTGGTATTATTTCAGAAATTCCGATTGCACTTTGTAGCAGTGATTATGATGCAGATAAAAATCTGAAGATCCATTTACCTGATTCGGATACAAGTCTTCCTGTTAATTTTTTGTCGGGTCAGGAAATTATTCTTTTCTTCAACCATCAGCCGTTACTCTTCACACTAAACAAAACAGCATTTGCGAGTGATTCGAAAAGCCATTACGCGTTGCCTCGTTACCCATCACCGACTCTCAAAATTTTTCAGCCTCCCAGAATTTCATAAGCACAGTTTTTCTTTTAAGACCGGATAGGCATCAGTCATGCTTACGGTTTTGACTTACACCTTTATTTATTAAACAGCTTATGAAAAAAATAATCATAGCAGCCGGTTTTGTGCTGCTTACCTGTGCAGTGTATGCGCAACAATCCATTACCGGTAAGGTATTCGATAGCGAAACGAAAGAGCCACTTATCGGAGTATCCATTCTTTTTCAAAACACAACCATCGGAACCACAACAAATAATAATGGAGTTTTTAATCTTACCAATACATCATCGGATAGTATTGAAGTACGGTATGTGGGATATGCACCACAATTTATCTCAATAAAAAATAGCGAGACACTTACGGTTGCGCTTCAGGCCTCTGTAACCAGCATGAACGAAGTGGTGGTAACGGGAAGTCGCGATGCGCAGATCAGATCGGACGTTCCGATGGCGATTAATAAACTATCTGCAACTACAATAAG
>DAIQPD010000123.1:0-11609 GCA_036787535.1 Chryseolinea sp. | reverse complement strand
TGTTACAAATCTGTTTTCAGATTCTTGTCCAGTCTTATAGGGGGTTAGTACAAGGATTGGTTAACCGACAAGGGCTTAAAGAAATCGACTCTGAAAAAGGAAGTTAAATTGTGTCAGCCACCTAAATTGCAGGTGCTATTATAAGGTTTAGTTTAAATTCTCAGGCTTATTTTTCAGGCAATGTTTGGTATCCTGGGTTAGTTTACTAGTCTTATAGTTAAGCGTTGCCAGAATTTAAAACCAACCACAAGATTAACTTGACGACAAAGAGAAATGTTTAGGCACCACGGAAAGACCAGAACTTTAAGTCACAATAAAAGAATCGCATCCCTGCTTTCATTTGTTGCAGGAATTGTGAATGTCGTAGGCTTTTTATCTGTTCAGAGACTAACAACGAATGTAACAGGACACTTTGCATTCTTCGTTGACGAAGTTTTTAAACTCAATTTAACGGAAAGCCTCATCTACTTTTTTTATATCTTATTTTTCTTTTTGGGGTCATTTGTTTCTAGCCTTCTTGTAGAAATTATTACAATAAAAAACGAGCGATTTGTTTTTGTAATTCCAACACTAATTGAAAGTGTGATTTTATTTGCTGTTGCTTTTTTTGGCCACATTCTTATTGAAGACTACTCTAATGTAATTGCATTTAGTTTACTCTTTGCAATGGGATTGCAAAATTCACTCGTAACAAGAATTTCTAATGCAATAGTACGGACTACACATTTGACAGGACTTTTTACGGATTTGGGAATAGACTTGTCTCAATTGTTCTTTTACAGGCAAAAAGAGGAGCAAGGCAAACTTATTTCTACTATCAAACTTCGGTTAAGAATTATCACCTTTTTTTTCCTAGGCGGATTGATTGGAGGAATTTTCTATTCTTATTCAGGTATGTATGTTTTATTCATACCCGCGACAATGTTAATTATTGGACTGTATTATGACAATCTAAAATTTAAACTCTTAAGTTGGAAACGGAATTATGATTTGTAGGAAAAACTGCCGCCAGCAAAGACGAAGATTTTGAAATACACGGACAGGAAAAATAATTTTAGGCAGTTTATTTGGGCTCTTCAAAATTTTCTCTACTTGTTAAAAGACCGCAGTTTAATTTCTGTCAGTCTTCTCTTTGTGTCTAATGCAAAGTCACCTTTCATCATCCAGTCGTAGTAGGAGGGTTCTTCTTTGAAGACTGTAGTTACGGGTTTGTTTTTGTGTTTACCGAAATTGAATACCTCAATACCTTTTTCATTGCGTACCATGCGCGCGGCAAGGTCAACCAAACCAGCTGCGGTTAGTTTACTTAAGGTATCCATGTCATTTCTGATTTCACCTACCTTGCGCTCAAGCCCATCCGTTACATCCATGCCATCATATCGTTCTACCTGAGCGATTAGCACCTCCATCGTAGCTTCAGCATCAGCCTCTGCACTGTGTGAGTTGATTAAATCTTTGTGTCGATAAAATTTGTATGCGGCAGAAAGCGTACGCTTTTCCATAAGATGAAAAATACGCTGCGCATCAATTATTTTTTTGCGACTGTAGTCAAAGTCAATATCTACGCGAAGAAACTCTTCTACTAAAACCGGTATATCAAATTTCAATACATTAAATCCACCTAAATCGGAACCTTCAAAAAATTTAGCATACTCTTTTGCTATTTCTTTGAAGGTAGGCTTGTTTTTCACATCATCATCCGTAATGCCATGAATGGCAGTTGATTCTGCCGGAATGGGAATAGTAGGATTAACGCGTGTTGCCTTTCGGATCACTTCACCATTCGGCATCATCTTCACCACACCAATTTCGATAACACGATCCTGGGTTATGTTTATGCCCGTGGTCTCCAGATCAAAAAAGCAGAGTGGGTTTCGTAGGTTTAATTTCATTTTAAATAATTAGACAAGGAAGAACGATAATGGATTTTAGAATTTTGTCCACAGACCACTGTCGACAGTGGTGTCTGTGGACTTGAATTTGAAATCAAGAGTGTTTACGAAATGATTCGATCTGCCAGCGAATGAATATCAATACCACCAAAGTTTCCAGAGCTCATCATCAGGAGATTTTTATTTTTCCACGATTGTTGAAGTAGAAACGCTTCCAAGGCAGAAGCATCATCAAAAACCAAAATATCTTTATTATTAAAAGCGTTTTTAATTTCTTCAGCCGATAACACCTCCATTTTTTTGGCTTTCATTTTTTCAGGATTGAAATACACAATGGGTAATTGTGCTGCCTTTAAACTGTCTTTGTATTGGGGTATAAATTTCTTGCTCAAACTGCTGTAGGTATGCAATTCAAAACAGGCAACTAAATCCCGAGAAGGAAAGACTTCTTTTAATGCCTTTACAGTTGCCTGCACTTTTGAGGGAGCATGCGCGAAATCTTTATAAATACTCGTGTTAGTATCTTCTTTTATTTTCTCCAGACGGCCGGCTGCACCTTCAAAACTCGGTATTGCTTCAAAGAATTGTTCAGCAGAAATACCTATTTTCTTTAACAGCTCTTTTGCTGCACTGATGTTCTGAAGATTATGGCTTCCGAATATTTTAATAGGGTAGCGTTCCTTGCCATTCGTTAGAAATACCTGATTGGTATTATCAGAAGTATGAGGATGCGCTTTGTACGGAATTTCCAATAAATCGCCTCGTTCCTTTTTCCCGATAATCAGTGCAATGGTGTCTTGTTCACAGTACAGTAGTATTCCGCCCTTTGGAGTCTGATCTGCAAACTGGTCGAATTGTTTTACGTATTCATCTTCCGTTAAAAAAACATTGGCATGATCCCATGCTACACCGCTAATCAATCCGATATGATGTTGATAGCGAAGAAATTTTGGTGTTGGATCAAGCGCAGAGCTAAGGTATTCATCGCCTTCAATAATGATAATGGGAGCATCTGAAAGTTGTACGGTGATTTCAATTCCTCTTACGCGAGCGCCAATGACATAATCGAATTCTCTTTTGAAATATTTGAGAACATGTACTATAATGGAGGTAATGGTTGTTTTTCCGTGGCTACCAGAAATAACAATGCGCTGTTTATCTTTTGAATGCTCGTAAATATAATCGGGAAACGAAAGGATAGGTATGCCCAATTCTTTTGCCTTAAGAAGTTCTGGATTGTCGCCTTTGGCATGCATACCGAGAATAACCGTGTCAATTTCGCGCGTAATTTTATCTGGCGACCAGCCATTCTTTTCAGGTAGCAGGCCGTGTTGCTTTAACACAGAATAGGAGGGCTCAAAGATTTCGTCATCAGAGCCACTTACCTGATGGCCAGCTTGTTTCAAGGCAATGGCAAGATTGTGCATTACACTACCTCCAATGGCAATAAAATGTATTCGTTGTTTTTTCGGTTGCATGAAAAACTATAATCGGATTTTAAAGTAAAGGAAAATGTTTGGTGATTAAAAGTCTTCATCAGATTGTGTGAAGGAATAATCATCCGCATCGATGGTGCCATCATCACGATTGAGGTAATGCCAGTTAGCCATTTTTTCTGAAAGATTTATTCGTGAATGAGAATATTTATGCACAATTTTCTGTTCAATAAATGTGTACAAGTTGTGGAGCGACAAGTTCGGGATAACGCATCAATGATTGTACGTTTGTCACCCCACAAAAAAATCAAAGAACGTACAACAACCACTGTATGGAGCAAGGAAGATCAACGTCATTGAGGTTAAGCAACAAGACTAATAAATTAATTCCGAGAGACATCTCAGAAAGTTTAGGGAAGTTGCCACCTCAGGCGCTTGATCTGGAAGAGGTTGTGCTTGGTGCGCTCATGCTTGAGAAAAATGCGCTCAATGCAGTTGTCGAGTTTCTAAAGCCAGATCATTTTTATTCTGAAGTACACAAAGAAATTTACATTGCTATTGTTGAACTGTTCAAAGCAACTGAACCGGTTGACATGCGCACCGTGGTTAACCAACTTCGTAAAGAAGGTAAAATCGAATTGGTTGGCGGAGCCTATTATATTGCTGAACTCACTTCCAAGGTAAGTTCGGCTGCCAATATTGAATACCACGCACGTGTTATTATGGAGATGGCGATCAAACGGGAGTTGATTCAGATCGCTTCTCAGATTCACCACAATGCATATGAAGACACAACCGATGTATTTGAATTATTAGATAAGACCGAACAATCTATTTTTGAAATCTCCGATTCAAACCTGCGCAAGAATTACGACAACATGCGTAACCTCATGTCGCGGGCCATACAAGAACTCCAGGTATTAAAGGATCATAAAGACGGACTGACCGGTGTGCCAAGTGGATTCACAGCATTGGATCGGATGACATCCGGCTGGCAAAAATCAGATCTTGTTATTATTGCGGCTCGCCCGGGTATGGGTAAGACTGCATTTGTGGTTTCCGCTTTGCGCAATGCCGCAGTTGACTTTAAAATCCCGGTTGCTATTTTCTCATTGGAGATGGCTTCTATTCAGTTAGTGAATCGTATGATTTCGGCTGAAGCTGAATTAGAAGGTGAGAAGATTAAGAGAGGTAATCTGGCTGACCACGAGTGGACACAGCTTGTTCATAAAACAAATAAGTTAGCAACTGCTCCGATCTTTATTGACGATACACCTGCGCTCTCTGTTCTTGAATTACGCGCGAAGTGTAGAAGACTTAAAGCAGAGCATGGTGTTCAGTTAATCGTTGTTGATTATTTGCAGTTGATGCGCGGTGAACAATCCGGTAATCGCGAACAGGAAATTGCTTCGATCTCAAGGGCATTGAAAGGAATTGCAAAAGAACTTTCGGTTCCGGTGTTGGCGCTGTCACAGTTAAGTCGGGGTGTGGAAACACGCGGTGGTGATAAGAAGCCACAACTTTCAGATTTACGTGAATCGGGTTCTATCGAACAAGATGCTGATATTGTAATGTTCCTCTATCGCCCTGAATATTATAAAATAACCGTTGATGAAGAAGGATTGCCTACACAAGGTATGGGCGAAGTTATTATAGCGAAGCATCGAAATGGCTCGACCGGAAGTGTGAAGCTTAAGTTTATCGGTAAGTATACCAAGTTTGGAGATCTTGATTCTCCATCATCAAATGAAAATCCATTCTCCGGAATGATTACTCGAGAGAGTCGTTTGAATGATGCACCTCCATCATTCCCATCGCGTGGAGATAATGATGAAACCCCATTTTAATAAGTTAAGCGTTATCCGTTAATTGTTATTCGTTAATAGGAAGAGTGCATTTGTCTTTTTTGCAGATACCTTACGGGAATTGTAAATCCTTTCTAATTGGGTTAGATGATTAATAACTTCTCACAATTAACCCTTAACTTTGGCGCGATGAATTTATGCAAAGGTATTGCGGGGAGTATAGGTGTATGCATTTTGTGCCTGATCGCTTCGTGCTCAAACGATCCGAAGCCTTTTAATTGTGAATTGACAGATTTAGTAATTGTGCTGGATAGTAAGACGAATGCAACAAATTGCGCTACGCCTAATGGCTCTATTTCGGTTGAAGCCAGTGAAGGCAAAGAACCCTATACTTATTTTTTAAATGATCAGACTCTTGGCCAATCGACTGGTGAGTTTGTTGCTTTACTTCCGGGTATTTATGCGGTTTCTGTGAAGGACGGAAATGGATGCATAAAATCAGTAAGTAATGTTGCTATTGTTGGTGAGAACTTTTCTTTCTCCACCACGCTTCAGGAAGACACGGAATGTCTTGGAGGAAATGGAGAAGCTTCAATAGAGATTATAGATGGAAATCCTCCCTATACTTTTAACATAGGTATTGGTCCGTTTTCAGATGTAAATTCATTTTCAGGATTGACCTCAGGCAATCATTCTATTGGCGTGAAAGATGTTGATGGATGCATCGTTAAATTGACGATTACTATTCCGAAAGGTAATTCAGGCACCAGTTGGATTTCTGACATTAAACCCATTGTTGAAAGTTCATGTGTAAAATCAGGATGCCACGATGGAAACTCACGGCCAGATTTAAGTCTGATTGCAAATGCCCAAAAGTTTGCTGCACAAATGAAATCAGAAACCAAAAGTAAAAACATGCCACGCGAAGGAAGTCTCACGCAAAATCAAATTAATTTAATTGGATGTTGGGTTGATGATGGTGCATTGAATAACTGAGTTTAGAAATCGTTGAAAGTTGTTCGTGGAATGTACTCGCAATCTGAGAGAACTCAACCTGGAACCTTGAACAGTGAGCAAGGAACTTATAACTCATCTTCCAATTCCATAACCGCGGCCCTAAGTTCGCGCAAAGCTTTAAGTTCATTTAATTCTTGCGCAACGACAATCCCCGTTTCAAAAACAGTTTGTGCATTTTTTAATTCCTCCATTTCCTGAAGCAGTTTTCCGTAATGGTAATAAGTAGGGATATATTTCGGATGTTCTGTGATGAGTTTCAGAAACAATTCTTTTGATTTTTGAATATCGCTTTTTTGATATTCTATGGCGAGTGCATAAAGGTTAAATGGATCGTTTGGATCGTCCGAAAGAAACTGCTGAAGTTGTTGAAGTCGGGTCAATTTTATGAACGTAAAGTCGGGATTCGGAGTATTTTAATTGCAGGCTTAAAACAAATTTAAAAATCGATAGGATCAAATCTGAAATCTTAGATTTTTAGCGTTTGGAAATGGGTTTTTTGTATCTTGACCCGCGTTTCAATGACCAGTTTGAACCTAATCGAAAACGAGAAGATGAAGATATTAGTTTGCATTTCACACGTCCCTGACACCACTTCCAAAATCAATTTTACTGACAATAATACAAAGTTCGATAGTAATGGTGTTCAATTCATTATCGGTCCATATGATGATTACGCTTTAGCACGGGCAATTGAAATTAAGGAAGCCTCAGGAGCAACGGTAACGGTTATTAATGTTGGTCTTGCTGATACCGAACCTACCATTCGAAAGGCGTTGGCCATTGGAGCTGATGACGCCATTCGCGTGAATGCAGAACCCACTGATTCATTTTTTGTTGCGGCTCAAATTGCGGAGCAAGCAAAGAGTGGCTATGATTTGATTTTAATGGGTCGCGAGTCGATTGATTATAACAGCGGAGTCGTTCATGGAATAGTGGGCGAAATGTTAGGCATGCCATCCATTTCACCAGTGATGAAATTGGAAATTGAAGGTGGCACTGCAAAACTTGCCCGTGAAATAGAAGGAGGTAAGGAATTTTTGGAAGTGAACCTTCCGTTTGTGGCGGGTTGCCAGGAGCCCATCGCAGAATGGAAAATTCCAAACATGCGCGGTATTATGTCGGCCAGAACAAAACCATTAACCGTTGTTGAACCAACAGCGATTGATAGCGGTGTGAAACTTCAGAAGTTTGAATTGCCGGCACCAAAAGGTTCTGTTAAGATGATCTCGCCCGATAATGTTGGTGAGTTGGTAACATTGCTTAAGAACGAAGCCAAGGTACTGTGATCCGTTAATTGTTAATCGTTAATCGTGGGTTTGGAGAACATTAACGATTGATACTTAACTTTTGAAAACGATACTTTAAACCTTAAGACGAATAACGAATAACTATTAACGATTAACCTTAGAACATGAATATATTAGTCTTTGTCGAAAATGCAGAAGGTAAAATCAAGAAGACTTCCATTGAAGCTGTGGTGTATGCACAAGCAATGAATGGAACGGTTACCGCTATTGCATTAGGAGCAGTTGATCAGTCAGAGCTGGAAGCGTTGGGAAAATATGGAGCAAAGAAAGTGCTTCATGCTGCTGATAGTAAATTGGATCAAGGTATTATTCAAGCATACGCTTCAGTGTTGGTGAGTGCAATGAAAGATGAGCAGGCTGATACTTTGATATTGGCTAATTCCTCTTTAGGTACTCCCGTTGCTGCGCGTGTTGCTGCTAAAATAGGGGCTAGCCTTGCATCGAATGTTGTTGAGCTTCCAGATACATCTTCCGGATTTATTGTGAAGAGAAGTATTTATACAGGCAAGGCCTTTGCGCTGGTTGAATTAAAAAATGCTAAGAAGGTTTTAGGATTAAAGAAAAATGCTGCAGAGATAAAAGAAGTTGGCGCAGCCATTTCTGTTACACCTTATGCAACATCGCTTGTTGATGCTGACTTTGCTACCAAAATTACATCATCAGAGAAAGCAACCGGAGAAGTACTTTTACCAGAAGCCAACATTGTTGTTTCGGGTGGTCGCGGAATGAAAGGTCCAGAGCATTGGGGAATATTGGAAGAGTTAGCCAAGACGCTTCATGCTGCAACCGGATGTAGTAAACCTGTATCGGATATGAACTGGAGACCACATCATGAACACGTAGGTCAGACCGGAGTAAAAGTGGCACCTCAGCTTTATATTGCCGTAGGTATTTCGGGCGCCATTCAGCATTTGGCAGGTGTAAATTCATCAAAGTACATAGTGGTTATTAACAAAGATCCGGATGCGCCATTTTTTAAGGCAGCTGATTATGGAATTGTTGGTGATGCTTTTGAAATAATTCCTAAATTGACTGAAGCAATTAAAGCAGCAAAATAAACCAGGTATCAAACCTTGATTTGCTTCAGTTGAACAGCACTTGAAGCAGATTGAAAAATTGGAGTTGACGTGAAGAAAATTAAATTAGAAATACTGGGTTTATCCTCTAGTCAGTCGCAGACCGGATCGTTTGCTTTGGTGTTAGGCGAAACAGAGGGGAATAGACGTTTGCCGATTATCATCGGTATGTTTGAAGCGCAAGCAATCGCGATTGAAATAGAGAAGATCATTCCGAACCGTCCGATGACGCATGATCTGTTCAAGGCTTTTGCCAACAACTTTCATTTTACCGTTGAAGAGATTGTAATTTCAGATTTAAAGGAAGGTGTATTTTTTGCCAAAATTGTCTGTTCTGATGGGTTGAAGAAGACAGAAGTGGATGCACGTCCTTCTGATGCCATTGCCATTGGACTTCGTTTTGATGCTACTATTTATACCTACGAAAATATTCTGGCTGAGGCAGGCATCGTGCTAACCGATGAAGTAGAAGAGGAGAAGACAGAAACCAAAGCAGAAGTAAAAACGAAAGTAAAGAAAGAATCCTCCGGACGTAAAGACGATTTTAAAAATTACTCAATCGAAAAGTTAAACGACTTACTCAAGGATGCCATCGATAAGGAGGATTACGAGCGCGCGGCCAAAATTCGAGATGAGCTGGGAAAAAGAAATTAAGCAAAGAAAAAAAGCTTAAAGCGTAGGAAAGAAGTTTTCGCTTTAAGCTTTTTGATTTATTAAGCATAGATACTAAACCTAAACCGAATGGATTACTTACGCGGCCTCATTGGTCTTATCGTTATTGTGGGCATTGCGTATTTGCTTTCTGGATACAAAAAGAAAATTGATTGGAGATTAGTGGCTGTCGGCATAACTCTCCAAATCATAATTGCATTATTGGTTGGTAAGGTACCACTCATCCGAAGCGGCTTCGAAGCGGTGGGAACTGGTTTTGTAAAGTTTTTAAGCTTTGCTTCTAACGGAGCTCAATTTCTTTTCGGTGATTTATCGAAGAACAGCGATGCCGATAAGACAGCACATCATTCATTAGGATTTCTCTTCGCCTTCCAGGCATTACCTACTGTTATTTTCTTCTCTGCTGTTACTAGTGGTTTGTATTACCTGGGTATTCTTCAAAAGATCGTTTATGGTTTTGCGTGGATTATGGCAAAGACCATGCGCTTGTCTGGTGCAGAAAGTTTATCTGCTGCCGGAAATATTTTTCTGGGTCAAACGGAAGCACCGTTATTGGTTCGCCCATTCATTGCGCGGATGACACAATCCGAATTGTTGTGTTTAATGACAGGAGGAATGGCTACCATAGCCGGAAGTGTAATGGGTGCCTATATTACTTTCTTAGGAGGAAGTGATCCTGTGCAGTTGGTAAAATTTGCTACCTATCTATTGTGCGCTTCTATAATGAATGCTCCTGCAGCGATTGTGATGTCGAAAATTTTTCTTCCTGAAACAGAGCCAGAGAAAATTGATAAATCACTTCATGTCAATAAAGGTACAATTGGTGTAAACGTAATTGATGCATTGGCAACCGGAGCGGCCGATGGTTTGAAACTCGCCTTGAATATTGCTGCCATGTTGTTAGCCTTCATTGCAGTAATCTACGCTTTGAACTGGATTTTAGTGGATGGCATAGGAGCATGGACAGGTTTGAATGGATGGGTAACAACGTCAACTAATGGAGCCTTTACAGGATTCTCGCTTCAATATTTGTTCGGGCAAATATTTCGTGTGTTTGCTTTCGCGATGGGAGCGAGTTGGGGTGAAGCATTACAGGTAGGCAGTCTCTTAGGACAGAAGATGGTAATCAATGAATTTGTTGCCTACCTTAGTTTGGCAGATATGAAAGAAGGTGGATTACTGAGCGAGAAATCAATCATCATTGCCTCGTACGCGCTTTGCGGATTTGCCAACTTCAGTTCTATTGCTATTCAGATTGGAGGCATAGGAGGCATGGCTCCCGATCGGCAAGGAGATCTTTCTAAACTCGGAATGAAAGCTTTATTAGCCGCCTCTTTAGCAACAATGATGTCAGGTACATTCGCTGGTGCGCTGTTCAGTTAATTTTACAATGCTTACTCCAAAGGGATAGAGATGATAAACTCGGTTCCTTTATAAAGTGTACTATTCACTTCAATAGTTCCTTTCATTTTACGAAGGCACTTTTCCGCCAGATGCAGACCGAGACCACTTCCAACAGAACGTTCGCTGAATCGGGTATAAGGTTTAAATATTTCTGACCAGTACGCTTTGTCAATACCTATTCCATTATCCGATATACGGATTAATACAGAAGATATTTCCTTCTGTATTTCGATGATTACTTTAGGTCTTTGTGGAGTTGAAAAGATGCAGGCATTTTCAAGAAGGTTGTTAAAAATAATATCCAGCAGTTTTGGATTTGCCTGAATTGCGCTTTTAGTATTGCTTTTAAAATCAAAAAATACGGCAGGATAGTTTCGCTGAGTTGTGAAGACAAGGCCTTTGATGTAATCACTAATTTCTATGGTTTCAAACTCTTCAATCTTGTCTACTTCATAAGCCATCTGAAGCTTTTGAAGCATCTTATCCATTGCTCTTGCTGTATCTTCTATCTTCCCCTGAATTTCTCTAAGTTCTCCTTCTCCTTTTACCAGGCTGGTTAGTTGGGTAAGTCCAATGATACTAAGAATAGGTCTGCGAACATCATGCGAGGATCTATACAAATAGGTATCAAGCTCTTTGTTAATTTTCAAAAGTTCTCCTGTTCTTGTCCTTACCTTACTCTCTAGCTTACTATTCAGGTTATTTAGTTTTTTGTAATTTCTTTGGATGGTTATTAATAGAATTGTCAGGAGGATAGAGATAATGATGATCGCTAAAATTGAAATCTGCCAGACTTTAAGTTCCTGATTCTTTACTTCATTCTCTGCTTTTAGTAAACTCAAATCGGCTAGCTGTTTTTTAAATTTATTATTGTCAACTCTTTAAAGAATAATATATTAATGTAATTATGTTTAATTATGCCATATAAAGAAAAAAACATTGAGAAATCATTTTTTAGCATTGGCGAAGTTGCAAAAATGTTTAAAGTAAATACTTCACT
>DAIQPD010000332.1:0-2327 GCA_036787535.1 Chryseolinea sp. | reverse complement strand
AGACTACTTCCATTTACATTGAGCTTTGTTCTATCAATGCTGCCGAGTGCTTTTTCAAAACCAAATGATTTCATCAGGTCATCACTTTCCCAAATCTTCAGCGTTGTTAATACCTGTGCTGCAAAAGCTTCGTGAATTTCATAGAAGTCAAAATCCTGTAAAGTTAATCCTGCTTTCTTCAGCATGCGTGTTGCAGCATAGACAGGCGCGAGTAACAAATTTTGCTTTTGCTTTACGTATTCAATGGCGGCAACCTCTGCAAAAGTAATGTAAGCCAATATAGGTAAGTTATGTTCATTCGCCCAGGCTTCACTTGCCAACAGTATGCAGGAAGCACCATCAGTAAAAGGAGTGGAGTTACCCGCTGTGAGTGTTCCGTTTATTTTATCAAATGCAGGTTTGAGTTTTGACAACTTTTCTATGCTTGTATCCTTTCGCATATTATTATCACGATCAAGACCAAGGTAAGGTGTAAGCATATCAGTAAAGAATCCAGCTTCATACGCCTTCACCATTTTTAGATGACTTTCCAAAGCAAGTTGATCCTGATCCTCACGTGTAATACCAAAATACTTGGCTGTAATTTCAGTATGTCCACCCATCGACAAACCAGTTCGTGGTTCATCAATTCCCGGGGCAAGTGGCGCTAAGTCTTTAAACTTGATTTTAAGAATCTGACTTAGTTTACTTCCAAAGGTTTTTGCTCTTCTAATCTCTAGCAAAGATTTTCGAAGTGACTCACTTACTACAATAGGTACATTACTGGTTGAGTCCGTTCCACCAGCAATACCAACATCAATCTGACCAAGGGCAATTTTATTGGCGATATAAATGGCTGCTTCAATTCCTGTGTCACATGCTTGTTGAAGATCACACGCAGGTGTTGCGGGATCAAGCGAAGTACCCATCACACTCTCGCGCATCAAATTAAAATCGCGACTGTGTTTAATTACAGCTCCTCCAGCCACTTCTCCTAGTAATTTGCCTTGTAAATGATATCGGTCAATCAAACCATTCAAAGCCGCTACCATCATGTCCTGATTACTGGCATTTACATAATTGGTATTATGTCGTGCAAAGGGTATGCGGTTGTATCCGACAATGGCTACTCTGCGTGCTTGGATGTTAGGTGACATGGATTGATGGGTATATTAAAGTGAAAGACGACTAATTTAATACGGCTTCTTTGTTGTAGCGCTTTCGATATTCGAGTGGCGACTGGCCTGCAATTTTTTTGAAGACATCACGAAAGGCTTTAGTATCAGAATAGCCAATGTCGTACATCACTTCGCTGATGGTTTTTCTGCCGGTTTCCAATTCTTTTTTAGAGGCTTCAATTTTCACGCGTTGAATGTACTCGACAACAGTATTGTTTGTTGCCTTTTTAAATCTACGTTCCAATGTTCTTCTTCCAATACCAAATTCCTGTGACAATTCATCTACCGATATTTTATCATTGAAATGAGATTCAATATATTCCTGCACCTTAATAATATCGACATCGGTATGAATTTTTTGTCCTTTGAAAATAGTGAAGGGCGATTGGCTATTGCGGGCAATGTCAAGCACAAAAAATTTCGAAGCAAGAATGGCCATTTCTCGGTTGGTGTATTTTTCGACTATGTGTAATAGTAAATTCCAATACGAACTGGCACCACCGCTTGAATACAATCCGTTTTGTTCGGTAATAACTTTGCTATCAACCAACATTACCTCCGGAAACATTTCTCTGAATTCATTTGCAAATAACCAGTGTGTTGAACATTTCTTTCCGTTCATCAAACCTGTGGAAGCAAGGATGAATGCACCAAGACAGAGACTGGCTACTTCGGCTCCACTTTTGTATTGTTGAACAATCCAGAGAAGAAAATCTTTATTCATCTTGATTGCCGATTCAATGTTTCCACTAATCGCAGGAATAATAATCAAGTCTGATTTCTTGGCGTTCTTTAGAACCGAATCAGTGTGAACAGAAAACAAACCTTCACTTAGTTTTACTTCTTTGCTTAATCCTACAAGTTGAACATTAAAGAGCGGTTGTTGACCAGCGCTTTTCAGAAACTCATTTACTGCTGTGAACATGTATCGAGGATCAACAATTGCTGCGAGCACGGCAGTTTCAGGAACAAGTATCGTTACGGTCTTCATAAGACATTCATTGTTTACACTACGAAGATATTAAGAGCGCCTGTCGTAAACAACCCATTAGAATGACGCATTTACACACGGATCAATCCAATGATGACCGTTAGGTTTGTATTGTCAAATCAACAACAACATGACAACGCAATTAATAACCTACTTAAATTTCAATGGCAAGTGCGAGG
>DAIQPD010000122.1:0-11747 GCA_036787535.1 Chryseolinea sp. | reverse complement strand
TGTTTCCCAGGAGGTGGAACCTGAATTTCATGAATCTCGTAACCGGATTTTTTAAGTTGTTCGGCTACTGCCTGTGCTTTCTCAGTAATGTGTTCCCTCGAATTTGTTTGTTCACTTACCAGTATTCGAAGTTGATCGAAGCCTTGTGTTTCTCCCAGCAATCGTAAAGTAGTCATTGAAATGTATCCGTAACCAGCTTGCTCTTGCCACGCTGGCGCGAGACCGGGATCATGAACCGTTCCCACAAGCTTGATTTTTTGAGGATGGCCGTTGGGAGTTTTGATAATTATTTCATCACCTTCTTTAGCTTGCATCACAACAAATGCTGTTCGTTCTGCAAGCATTGCCCCTATTGAAGGATCTGATTTACCCGAAACATGATAGAATCTATTTGTTCTTTTGTCGTTGAAGTCATCTATGATAAATAACAATAAGGGATACCATTTTTCCCCCACCTTCATTCTTGCAACTAGGGTAGCGTGCCGTTCAGCTTCAGCAATCCCTGGAAATTGTTTTATGCTATCGATAAGTTCTTTTGTAATAGCGCCTTCCGTTTCAATGGTGGCGGATGCCGGCTTTGTTCCCATATAGTTTTCGGTCATCTCACGTTTAATCACACTGTAACCACCCAGTATAAAGCCGATGCCAAATACACCAAGCGCTATAGCCAGAACCAACATAAAGTTTTTTGAATAGTCAGAAGTAAGGTCACGGATGACCTTGTAATATCTTGTTTGCATCGTTCGTAGATTAAGCGGGTATCACTTCATTTTCAATGATGCCATCTGCAATGGAGATCACATTTTCGAAGTAGGATGAGAAATCTTTTTCATGAGTGACGATAATAACCGTTTTACCTGATCGTGTAAGAGCAGCAAATAATTCAAAAATAGAAGTAGCGGTCTGTGAATCTAAATTACCGGTTGGCTCATCGGCAATAATAACCGGAGGATCATTGGCAAGTGCTCTTGCAATGGCAGCCCTCTGTTGCTGACCACCGGATAACGTTGAAGGAAGTTTATCTGCCTGCTCTTTAATATTTACCAGCTCCAGTAATGTTAATGCGCGCTCCCTTCGTTCTCTTTTCGGATAACTGTTACAGAAATCCATTGGTAGCATTACGTTTTCGATAATAGTAAGGGTTGGTAGTAATTGAAAGAATTGAAAAACGACCCCGATGTTTTTTCCTCGCCAGGTAGCCAATGCACTTTCAGAGAGCTTCTCTACATGAACCCCGTTAATCGAAATACTTCCCTCGCTGGGCTTATCTATTCCAGCAATAATGTTCAGTAAGGTTGACTTTCCGCTTCCTGATTTTCCAGTGATGGCAATTAATTTTCCATTTGAGATGGTTATGCTGACATTCTTCAATGCCTGAAATGTTCCGGAAGCAAGTGGAAAAGCTTTGGTAACATTGGTAAGTGTGATGAGGTTTTTAATTGGTTCGTTTCTCATATTGTTTTTTTAGCAACAATACGGATCACAAGTACTGGCATCGCCTATGGAAATCCTGTTGGACGTCCAGCGGCAAAATATTTTAATGGACGTTCTTTAAATCTGTCTTAGGGTATAAGATTCCTTTTATACTCACTGGGTGTTAACCCGGTAAACCGTTTGAAGATCAGGTTAAAGGTTGATTTGGATTTGAACCCTGCTTCAATGGCAATGCCAAGCAAGTTGTACTTACTTGCCTTCGGATCCATCATCAATCGTTTCACTTCTTCCACTCTATATTTGTTGACAAAGTCATAGAAGTTATCGCCAGTTCCTTCGTTTATCACTACTGACAATTGACTCCTGCTCATATTGATATCTTTTGCAAGTTGGCTTAACGTCAACTCCGCATCGAGGAAAGGTTCCTTTTCCGTCATATACGCAAGCAGTTTGTTCAAAAGTTCCTGATCGGGCTTGCTAAATGAATCTGGTATTGATTCACCCGGTACATCTAAAGGTATGGCTTCATCTCTTTGAAAAAGTTCTTTTTGCAAAATCCCTTTATAGCCCAGCGCAAAAATGGATACTGAAAAAATCAATGCGGTTGCTTTGGGCAGCCATGCGCCATTGTGAAGATGAATCGCTGCGAAAAGACTGAACATGAAAAACAAGTTGATCAAAAGAAATACGATCATAAAGAATCTCACCCATTCAATATCAATTCCTTCTTTGTTGGACACTTCATCATGCACAAATTTCTGATAGTGAATCCAAATCTTTCGTACAAAAATAAGGTATACAGAAAACTGAACCACCACCGATACCCAAAACAGAATCGTGAAAAGTTTGTGATTATAATCCAGAAACTTTAGGAATGATTCTGAATTAATACTCCGAAAAGACAAAGAGAAAATGACAATCAGGAAGAAGGGGATAAAATGCAATAACAGGCTCCCTTGCATTCTAATCCGATGGCCTGTTAGTTCATTGGTATAAAACCAAAGCAAAGGCGCAATGAGATAGAAAGTTGGATCTCCAATAGAATACACCTGTGCTGACAAATGATCGATCACCGCACCAGCAAATAAAATATGAGCAACACTAAAGGAAAGGGAGATTAGCAGAATAGACAAGAACAAGTTCGCACGGCTCCTTCTGGCACTCTTGTTATTCAATATCAGCACAACGAACAAACCCAAACCGATACCGGCATAGGTAAAGACAAGAAAAAGTTGTTTAAAGAATTCGCTCAAAAAATTTAGTAATTGAATTTATTGGAAAGTTAGGGTAAACAATGATTTCATTGAAACCGATACGTCCATTAGGATTCTGTTGGACATTTTAAAATAGCAATTAGAATATTGTTACTTCCATAAATTAAATTCCAGCAAATATTGATAACTAAAACCATTACTCTAAAAGACGGCTCTGATTCGATCGCTTCAGAGCCCCGAGGTTGGTGATTATGCTGAGGAGAAAATGCTTTGGCCTAAACCGGCAGAAACAAAAAAGGCAGCTACTTTACGTAACTGCCTGATTATTAAGAGCCCCCTGCCGGAATCGAACCAGCGACCTACTGATTACAAGTCAGTTGCTCTACCAGCTGAGCTAAGGAGGCTTTTCTACCTTACTTTGAAATATTGATGAATCAATAACCTCTGAGTAAAATCGAGGTGCAAAAATAGAGGAAGAAAGCTTTTTAGCAAATGGTTAATGGAAATTACTTTAGAAACCATCACAAAAGTGGCGGATAAGCCTATTCCTCAATACAGAATCAATTATTTGCTTGATAGGTTCTTAAATATCTCCCAACTGAGGACGAATCACGATCTCTTCCACCACGCTTCTCCCTGAAAGTGAATAGGCAGCAAAAATCGTTTCAGCAATATCTTCTGCTGGCATAAATCGTTCATCAGGCAAGTCAGAGCCAGCCCAACTATTGGTCATCGTAGCGCCAGGCATTACCGCTGTAACCCGAATCCTGAACTTCTTTAATTCTTCGCGAAGGCATTTCGAAAAACCCAGCATGGCGAACTTCGAAATAGCATACGATCCTCCATTAGAATACGCCATGAAACTGGCAATAGAACACACATTAAAAATGTGTCCTGATTTTCTTTCCTTCATCCCTCCTATCAAACCACGACTAAGATTGTAGGCGCTGTATAGATTGGCATTCATCATACTTTCCAATGCACCATCAGGCTCTGTTGAGATTTCGCCAGGCATAAAAAAACCCGCATTGTTCACCAATACATCAACCGGTCTGCCAAATCCAAGTATAAAATCCGCAAAAGCGTTTACCTGAATTTTATCCCCCATGTCAGTCGCTTTCGTCATTACCTTAACGGGATACTTTCCTTCTACTAATTCTTTGAGCGCTTCTAATTCTTTGGCATTTCTGGAACAGGTAATAATATCAAACTGACGAGAAGCAAAATTTTCAATCACTGCCAATCCAATACCTTTTGTTCCTCCTGTTACTACGATTACCTTATTCATATCCGATCAAATTACCTTCAAAACATTGAAAATAAAACTAAGGTTTTTATTAACTAAAAACCTAATTTCAATGAAAATCATCGATTTTAGATGATCGGTTATGCGTTTTAATTCAATCCATAAATCCGAAATCAAAAATCTTAAATATGAATCCTGATTTGTTTGTTTATTGCAGTTATGATTAAAGAGATTGGCAAGTATTTCATTTTTCTCGGGCGAATTCTTGTAAACCGGGAAACGTTCAAAACCTATTATAAACTTGTACTTGAAGAATGTATTGCCATTGGTATTGGCTCTATATTTCTGGTCGCACTCGTTGCCACATTTATGGGTGCTGTAACCACTGTGCAGACAGCCTATAATATGGTGAGTCCACTGGTGCCTGATTATGTTATTTCGCAAGTGGTTCGCGAAATGGTAATACTTGAATTAGCTCCTACCATTATGGCCTTGATCTTTGCCGGTAAAATCGGATCTTCCATGGCCAGTGGTTTAGGTACCATGCGCATTACAGAACAGATTGATGCACTTGAGGTGATGGGAATTAATTCTATATCGTACCTGGTGATGCCCAAAATAATAGCTTCCGTATTAATGTACCCACTTCTGGTTATCGTTGCCGGAGTATGTGCAATGGCTGGTGGATATATTGTTGGCGCACTAGTAGGATTTATAACACCAGAAGATTACATCTACGGTATTCGGGCTTCATTCAACGAATTCACCATTACCTTTGCATTAATAAAAGCAGCAGTCTTTGCCTTTTTGGTTTCTTCCATTTCTTCCTACAAAGGATACTACACTCAAGGCGGTTCATTGGAGGTCGGTATTGCCAGCACCGAAGCTGTAACCACCAGTGTGATTGCTATTTTGCTTGCCGATTATTCTTTAGCACAAATCTTATTGACCAATGATTAAGATACAAAGTATAAATAAATCCTTTGGTGAGAAGGTCGTGCTGAATGACATCAGCGGTACCTTTGAGAAAGGAAAACCAAATCTCATTATTGGTTCCAGCGGAACTGGAAAAAGCGTGTTGTTAAAATGCATAGTGGGTCTTGTAAAACCCGACATCGGACAAGTATTTTATGATGGACGAGATTTTTATGCAGGCGACAGTGAGTTGAAAACAGAAATCCGTAGAGAGATGGGCATGCTCTTTCAAGGTGGCGCATTGTTCGATTCAAAGAATGTGCTAGACAATGTGAAATTTCCGTTGGATGTACTCACCTCCATGAAGTCCGATGAAAAACTGGATCGGGTCAACTTTTGTCTGCAACGCGTTGGATTGGAAAATGTAAATCAAAAAATGCCATCGGAGATTAGTGGTGGAATGAAAAAACGAGTAGGCATTGCACGCGCCATTGTAAACAATCCTAACTATCTATTTTGTGATGAGCCAAACTCCGGTCTCGATCCGCAGACCTCAATGTTAATTGATGAGTTGATTCAGGATATCTCCGAAGACTTCGACATTACTACCATTGTGGTAACACACGACATGAATTCCGTAATGGGTATTGGCGAACGTATTATGTATCTCTACAAGGGTGAAAAACTTTGGGAAGGCACCAAGAATGATATCACCCACTCAGGCGTTAAAGAGCTTGATGATTTTGTTTTTGCAAACAAAGTGATGAATAGTTTGAGGGATAAGTAGCCATTAATTCTAACAATTGAAATTCATTTCCAATTGATCAGAATTTTACTCTATTCATTACACATCTTCATTTTTTCAAGCCATAGTTTTACAAATACCTATGCGTTATTTCATTTCCGCTCTTCGATTGCATTAATAGCACTCCATCAATTCGTGTATATTTGAAAAGCACTTATAGGAGACAGAATGAATCTAACAACAGAAAACATATTGCTTATTGGATCCTGTCTCCTGTTCATTTCAGTTTTAGCAGGTAAAACTTCCTACAAGTTTGGTGTCCCTATCTTAATCTTCTTCCTCGGTATTGGAATGCTTGCTGGCTCCGAAGGCATAGGAGGTATTTATTTTGATGACCCGAAACTTTCTCAGTTCATAGGTATTGTAGCGCTTAACTTTATTCTTTTTTCAGGAGGTCTTGACACTAGCTGGTCTACTATAAAACCAATCGCCTGGCAAGGTGTTACACTATCTACACTTGGCGTACTCATTACTGCAACTTCGGTTGGTTTTTTTGTACACGCTATTACTGATTTCTCGATTTATGAAGGTCTGTTACTCGGTGCAATTGTTTCATCAACCGATGCTGCTGCTGTGTTCTCTATTCTGCGTTCAAAAAATCTTGCGCTTAAAAGTAATCTACGGCCAACACTCGAATTAGAAAGTGGAAGTAATGACCCGATGGCGTACTTCCTTACCATAGCATTTACGGGCCTACTTATCCACAAAGACCAAAGTATTCTCAGCATTGTACCGATGTTCTTTAAACAAATTATTGTTGGAGCACTGAGTGGACTTCTGTTTGGTAAAATTGGCCAATTTGTAATCAATAAAATCAAACTTGATTTTGATGGATTATATCCTGTTCTCGGTATCGCACTTATGTTCCTTAGTTTTTCAGCAACCGATTTTGTTGGAGGTAATGGCTTCCTGGCAGTTTACATCTCGGCAGTCTATTTAGGTAATCAGGATTTGATTCATAAAAAAACCATCATCAAAGCGTTTGATGGTTTTGCATGGCTCATGCAAATTGTGCTCTTTCTTACGCTTGGCCTTTTGGTCTTTCCAAGCAAAGTAATTCCGCTCATTGGAGTTGGTTTGCTCATCTCTGCATTTTTAATTTTAGTCGCCAGGCCATTGAGTGTCTTTATCAGTTTATCATTTTTCAAAATGAAGAATAGAAGCAGGTGGTTTATATCGTGGGTTGGTTTACGTGGCGCGGTACCCATTGTGTTTGCTACCTATCCGCTCCTTGCAGGAATTGATAAGTCGCAGGTAATTTTTAACATTGTGTTTTTCATCTCCCTTACCTCTGTGATCATTCAGGGCACAACGCTATCAACTGTTGCTAAATGGCTTCATGTTGCGCTGCCCGAAAAAGTCAAACCACAGTCGCCTACTGATGCATTATTGCATGATGGACTAAAATCGGAACTTGTTGAGATTCTTGTCGTGCCAGGATCAATTGCTGTGGGTAAACGAATTATAGATTTAAAGTTTCCCAAATCAGCAGTAATACCAATGATTAAAAGGAACAATAAATTTCTTACCCCCAGTGGATCTACTGTAATTGAAGAGAACGATATCTTTATTATACTTTCAAATAACCAGGAAAATCTGATCTTGGTTGAAAAAGCACTCTCCCATCCGGAAACTTTGGCGTGATACCCAAAGAGAAATTAATATTTTCTACCTTTGCCACATGACCAAGGTCTTTAAAACCGCCATTCTATTTCAGCTTATCCTACTGTATTGCTTTACCTTAAGCTTTTACAAGGGTAGCAACACGTTGACCGAAAACCCTAATACACATCCGAAATCGACACAGTATCTCGAATATTATTCAGTTGCCTCCAACACTATAATTTGTCATACCAGCGAAACAAACAACATTCTTGAAAGCATTCAACATCCTTTCTCTTCGCTAAAATACAATCAAGACAATCAATTTATATCCAGAGCACACGAGCTGGAAAAAATTCTCTTTTATAAGGTAGGTCGATACATTTCGTTCTCTAAAATCCTTTCCGTTAGTTGTAATTCAAAAATCATTATCTATCCTTTTCATTCCTTCTTGTAATTCATTTATGGTTTGATTGCACTGTAACAAAACGTTGCAACACCCTTATTTCAAAGCAATTCATCTCTATCAGCGTGATAGGATGTTCTATCCTACATTCATTATTTCAAAAATATAAAAATCATTTCCATGGAATCCGGAACAATAACCAGCATCATCATGCTTGTACTCATGTTTGCCTTTATTTTAACCTTCGTAAGGTGGATGAGTTTAAAAAGAGTAAATCGTTTTCTTAAGCCACTCCAATCGCTTGCTAAAGAAACCAACAGTATTATAACAGATTATGCTATTTGGAACAATAACATTATTGGGCATGATAAAAATACACACCATGTGTTTTTTATAAAGACAACAGAAGAAAAACAAACTCAACAGACTATCGCACTTTCTTCAGTACAAAAATGTCATATTAACAATTCAAGTCGCTCAGCTATCAACAACCAGAGTATCATTGAAAAACTAGAGTTGGTATTTACAGAACGAGGAAAGAATGGTACTGAGATAAGTCTTGAGTTCTACAATGCAAAACACGACAACCTGACTATCAACGAAGAACTTCAGCTGATTCAGAAATGGTCAGGTATAATCAATGATCAATTAAAAACGATAAATTAAAAAAACAGTTAAAGGTTAAATTAAAAAAGCCCTGATCGTAACGGACAGGGCTTTTGTTTTATAATGAAATATGATTTGAATAAGAAGTCTTACACTGCTTTCATCTCAATAAAGAAGGTTGTCCCCTTCCCTACCATTGTTTCAAACCATATTTTCCCTTGCATCTGTTCGATGGCCTGCTTAGCAATGGCCAATCCTAAACCTGATCCTGATTTCTTTGTTGTGAAGTGTGGTAGAAAAACACGATCCATAAAGTCAGGCTCAATGCCCTTACCATTGTCGCTAAAGGACAACAAGCATTTACCCTCCGTCTTTATAAGCGCAATAATTACCTGAGCACTTCTTCCAGGAACAGCCGATTGAAAAGCATTTAGAATAATATTCGAGAATGTTCTTCCCAACAATTGCTCATCACCAATAACATTAAACCTATCGTCTGCTATATTGAGCTTGATGGTTCCTGAACGAAGGTGCAATTCAACAATTCGCCTGAGCAAAACCTCCAAATCAAGTGGCAACATAACGGGCTCTGGCATTTTAGCAAAAGAACTAAATGATGATGCTATATCATTTAACGTATCAACCTGTACAAGTAATGAAGATACGGCCTTCTCTGTTCGCTCAGGTGAAACAGCACCAGATTGAAGTTGACGCTCAAGTTGCTGAAGGGTTAGCTTCATCGGTGTCAACGGATTTTTAATTTCGTGGGCCACTTGCTGTGCAATCTCTCTCCAGGCCAACTCACGCTGTGTTTGCTCCAGTTCTGATTTACTTTCACTGAGTTTAAAAAGCATTTGATTGTATTCCTTCACCATCGTACCGATCTCATCATCCGACCTCCAAACGAGTGGTTCATTTATTTTTGTCAGCGATGTTCTTCGGAGACTCTGTGTAATGAAGCTAAGCGGAAAGGTAAGCCACTTGGATACAAAATAAGAAAGCACAACAAGCACAATAAAAATCAGGGCGAAGATATTCAAGATATTTGCCAACATGTTGATTTGAATCCGCTCCAGTGAAGCAACTGATTGAAAGAAGGGTATTGCCAACACTCCCCATAATTTTCCGGTGATGGGAGATTTTAACGGAGCATAAGAAACAAAATACGATAGCGAGCCCGCAGACTCTTCTTTAACAAAACCATTCTCTCCAGATTTAATCCATTGTAATGCAACAGGACTAATTCGGTTAGAGAATAAACTATTCTCTACAATGGCTGGCTGACTTGTAGCCGATAACAAACCTGTGGTGTCATACACGTTAACGTCTAAGGCTGTTAATTTTGCTAAATCAGAAACCTGATTATTTAAACTCCTGCTACCTAATTGATAATCTTCACTATCATTTTCCAAATCAACAGAAATCTGATCACCCAAGGCTTTTGTTTTTTGGATAAACTCTGCATTCAACTGTTGCTTTGAAGATTGATTGGTCAATCGAAGAGTTGTGTAGCTAACCAATATCAACGGAAGAAAAAAAGCAAGATTCAAAAACAACTGAATACGCGCTGAATAATTAATCTTGTTGTGCAGTTTGAAATTAATGATGCTTAAAACAATTATAAACATCAAAACAAACACCAGGCTCCACACCAATAAGAAAGAGAAATTAGCTAACCGATAGGAAATGGGAACCAGTGGTAACGAAACAACAGCAACATGTTGGTTTTCGTCCTCCTGCGCAATATGATGATACCCTCCTTCGTCAATACCTTCCGAATACATTTCGGGCCGGCCGAGCCACTCCCACTTAAATCCATTATCGTAATTAAAAGCTCCTGCACTAAAAAGCACAGAACGTCCTGCGTAAACAATGTAACTCAAGTCTTGATTTTGATATAATTTTTGAACACGATTATCAACCAACAATTCCGGGTAAACACTTTGGGGAATAACTTTCTTCACTGAAAGCTCCAATAAAATATAACCGGCAATTGCCTTCGTTCGAATGATCGGAACGGTCACTGAATACTTTTGGTTAGCTTGATCTGCTAATCCGCTTGTAAAGAATACATTTTCATAATCTGTTCTGGCTGTTATCTGGTTGTGCGCATTCAGTATCTCGGAAAGACTACGAGAAGTACGATTTCCCAGTGGCTCACCAGAGGCATCGAAAATAGATATATCGACATCATATCGACTGAAATATCCAGGCAAAAATACCTGTCGGATTTTCTGACGAATAGCATCACGATTTAAAAAAGGACTTACGATACGCGTCTGAACAAAAGCGTCATCCGCTATTCGATGGGCTGTTTCATGCAATAGGTATTCACCAAAATTATCCCGATCAATTAAAAAGTTATTCGCGAACCGGAACTGTTCCTCTGTCATTTCAGCGCTATTGTATTTATAAATACAGTATGAACCGTTTGCCGACAAAAAGAATACAGCCACGAACAAGTATCCAAAAGTATTGAAGCTTAGGCGTTTTAACGTGGCATACAAATGAAGGTATAGAACAAGGCAAAAATATAGTCCGCCCACTATCAGAGAAGATATGTAACTCTGCTTCGTGAATTCATTAATAGCAACAAAAATTAAAATAGATATCGAAAAGGAAATTAGTATTCGAAAAAACTTGCCATCACCAATCAACAACCTGATAAAGACATGAGCAAATAAAAAGGAGCAAATGCCAGCGAGTAAAACACTCAACATGGCGAAAATTCTAATGTTGCTGAACGTAAGTGAACGCGATATGTCCAATACAATTTCGGAGTTATTGTAGAGCGTTTGAATTACCACGAATGGAAAAAGTGCTGCGAACAAAATACACAGACCATACACAATCGAGAGAAGCCAAGTCAATGAATTACTTCCGTATGCTTTTTTTACAAACCAAAATCGATAGTAGTTTCTGAAAATATATAAACAGGTAAGCAGTACGGCTGCTTCATTTAAAAATAAATCTCCCAACGAGGCATTAAAATCTGATGAGGCAAAAATTTGTGGATTAAAAAGTTCTAATGACAGAAGTCTGTTTGGAAAATCTAAATACACCATACTCCAGCGCAGCGAAAGTAATATCAGGTAAAGCAAAGCAACTCCGAACTCAGGAACAGCCAGCCTCTCAAGGCGCTGAAATAAAATAACTACAAATAAAATGATTGCCAGGAAAATACAGACAACAGCAATAAAGCTGGTTCGTTCATGCGCAACATACTGCGTTTGTAAGAAACTAATCCGAAATAAAATTGCATCATTAATGTAAACCGGTAATCCAATACTCGATGTTGGTTCGAGTATGTTAATACTGCCAGAAGAAAAAATACGTTCATTCCATTCAGGATGTAAATAGGAATTTGTAATGGTATACTTTCTGGTTAATGGAATAATGGCGACAAGAAATTTTTTATTGGACATTTTCCATTTCTTAGCCAGGTAATCGCCATTACCTGCCTTTAATAGTTTTAATTGAAACGTATCCAATACCGAAGCAGTCGCAGGAATAAAAGTA
>DAIQPD010000331.1:0-2365 GCA_036787535.1 Chryseolinea sp. | reverse complement strand
TCGAGAACTTTAGCTGCTCGCAGGCCGGTTGGTAAATCATACCTACCATGCATGTCTGCACAGATATCGATCTTAGGTCCTACGGCTTCTCTGGCAGCCGCCATTTGATCATACATTCTTTGAATCTCTGCAGGACTTGCTGTCCAATTCCATCGGTCATATTTATTCGGGTCATTGGCTTGATCAAGATCAAACTTGACAGCATTAAAACCCATACTTACAGCTTCCTTTGCAGCCTTTGCAAAATCTTCTGGTTTAGGTAACTGGTTTTGATACAAGGCTGTGTCCATATAGACACGAACGCGATCACGAAATTTACCACCAAGCAACTGATACACGGGTACATTCAAGGCCTTACCAGCCAAATCCCAAAGTGCTGTTTCAATAGCCGACATTACCGCTACATACATACCGGCTTGTGCACCTCCAAAGAAGGCTGACTTTCTCATCAGCTCAAAAAGTCTATGCACATTTAATGGACTTTGATCCTTCAGGAACCTTCCCATACGCTGTACCAAATGATAGCTTCCTGCTACTGCATCTACTCCTTCACCACATCCGTAGATGTCCTGGTTGGTATAAATTTTTACAAACAATCCGCTCCCACCTCGAATGAATCCGCATTTTACATCGGTGATTTTCAAATCACTGGGTTTTGAGTTTTTGGGTGTATTATCAATGGCAGTTTCATAACCTTTTCCAAACGATTCTAAAGGCGATACGGCTGCTGCTGCTGCTGCAAAAGCTGTCTTTGTAAAAAAAGATCTGCGAGATGTTGACATACTGTTTTTTGTTTGGTGTTTACCTCTATTCATTTTCTGTTCGCGGTTTCGAATCATCAAAGAAACCGTCTCTTACCATGTTCTTTCTTTCAGGAATTCCTGTATCTGTTCTTTTCCTACTGGCAATTCGTTGATATGATCGTTAAGCCATTTGGAAAAATCTTTTTCAATTTCATCCGACCATCGGGTGTCAATTTGGCCGGCTGTATATTTTCCTTCGCGCAAGCGTTCATGTCCAAATAAATCTCTTAACCGAACAATCTCAGAAGTCTTTACTACTCGTTCCGCAAGATGTGGTGGAATAAAAACCACGACTCCTAATTTTCCCAATACAATATCCCCTGGCATTACGGTTACCGAACGAATAAGCGTGGGTTTATTAATTCCGATGATCATTGTATTTATATCTTTTCCGGGATTATGATGGGATGGATCGTAGCTGGTATAGTACGATGTAAATCCACCTATTTCTCTCAACCCTTCCAAATCTCTTATGGCCCCGTCATAAACAATACCATTACCACTCTTTGCATAAATGGCATTACCAACATTGTCACCGATTGTAGGACCATTCAACTTTGCACCAAATTGGTTGGCAACATAAACATCACCCTTTACTAATAAATCTACCGGCCAGGTATTCTGTCCTCGCTTTCCCTGCTTTCTTCCAACCGAATCAATTACGCGATGCATATCCGGACGACCGGGCATAAACGTGGCGGTTACTGCGCGGCCTACTAATACACTATCGGGATTAATAATCTGCCAGCCTTCAGCAATCTGATAAGCAAAACCAGCATTCTTCAAAGTAGCCCACGCTTCTTCCACGCTAACACGCTTCATCCTGCGAAGAATATTATCGGGAACCTTCGGACGGCCATCTGGAAAACGTTCGCCTTTCCAGGAGGGAGTTAAAAAGATTAATTCTTCCTTCGATATCTGTTGAGCTTGCAACGGATATGCAAGGATTGACAGTACTGCAATAAAAACGATTCGTTTTAAGAGTTCCATAGTGATTCGTTATTGAGTTGTTTTTACATTAAAGTTTACTTGACCGATCCTCATCAATATCTTTTGAATGCGATCTCCACCAAAGGGCAAGAGATGATCCGGTTATGTTCATGATCGGTGAAAATACTGCTGACGCTAATCCCACCGTGGCGAGCTTACCCATTGACAATGCAAGACCAGAGGCAAGTCCTCCATTTTGCAAACCTACTTCGATGGCTACCGTGCGGCAATCTTGTTCGGGCATACGCGCTAAACGAGATGACCAATACCCTAAAAAATATCCACTGATATTATGAATCAGAGCCACGAGAATAAGCAACGGCCCTACTACCAAAAGATCATTACGACCAGCCGCAGTAATCAGCATCACAATCAACGCGATGGACAACATAGACATAAGCGGCATGATTTTATCGAGGATTTTAAATTTTCCGTTGAGAAAGTGATTGAAGATAAGTCCGGCACCAATTGGAATAATAACAATCTTAGTAATGTCCACTACCATCGACCAGAAATCAATGGATACATATTCACCAGCCAACATCATCATAAATAATGGTGTCATCAATGGA
>DAIQPD010000121.1:0-11985 GCA_036787535.1 Chryseolinea sp. | reverse complement strand
GCTCTCTAGTATGATTAAGATCACCATCTTTGGCATACAGAATGAATGCTTTCAAATGTCCGGAGAATGGATTGTTAGGAAAATAATCCAATGATCTGTTAATGTATTTCAGGGCTTCATCGGTAAAGCCCGATTGCCCAAGTGCATTGCTTAACCGTAAGTACGCATAGCTTGTAGTGATGGAATCAGTCGAACCTATGTTAATCTGTAAACCTTTCAGTGCATACTCGAGATACTTTGTTGTATTGGGTACATAGCCCCCATACAAGTCGGCAAGAATGGCAATAATATCGGACGAGTTCGGATTGTATTCCAGCCCCCTTTCAAGATACGGTATCGCCAATGTGTGTTCTTTTCTATGCATGTAGTAGACCGCTTTCGCCATCAGGCACAATGCATTTGTGGGATCATACAATAAAGCCTTGTCAGAATAACTTCCCATCTCCGTTGAATACTTTTTATCGGCTTTAAAAATATCAATGTAATAGTACGCTATAGTTGCATCTGCGTATGCTATCGCAAATTTATTATCCAGTTCAATGGCTTTAGTGAAAAAGTCAACGGCTAATGGTAGATTACTTTTACTAACTAAATATTCCTTTCCTTTCAGGTAGTAATCATAGGCCACCATGTTTTCAGTGGGAATTTTTTCAATTCGTTCTTTCTCTTCCGGAGTAATGATCGTTTGAATTTCTTCAATAATGTCTTTGGCAATTTCTTGCTGTAAGCCAAATATATCTTTGGTCTCTCTTCTATACTGTTTTGCCCACAAGTGTTTATCGTTGGGGCCATCAATGAGCTGTATGTTCAATACAATCTGATCACCCATTTTTTGTCCGCTACCTTCAACAAAGTAAATTACGTTTAACTCGTTGGCCATTTCAGGAATTGAATGAGATGAGTTTCGATACTTTTCCGTAGAGGTTCTGCTGATTACTTTCAAGTCTTTAATCTGCTGAAGTTTATTGAGCGTAGACTCCATCAATCCATTGATTAAATAGACATTGCTGGAATCGTTGCTATCATTTTTAAAGGGAAGTACAGCAATTGATTTTTCAACATTAGCGGATTTGATTGTCGGTAATGTCTTGTAGAAATACGATCCGGCAGCAATCGCCACAATCAATATTGCTAATCCCACTAGAATGAAATTCCTTTTTCTATTTGTTGTTTCCGCCATCGGGAGGTTTCCCGGAATAGTCTCTGGTTTCTGGCTATCTCTTTTTCCAACCTCACCTGGTGGATAGCCATAGTATTCGCGGAAGCATTTAATAAAGTAGGAAGTACTGCTGAAACCTACCTGATGCGATACTTCAGAGACATTGGCTGATGACTTTTTCAATAGCTCCATTCCACGGTTCAATCGCACCTGACTGATGAACTGACTAACCGATAGATTGGTCTCTTTTTTTACTTTTCGCAGCAAATTGGACCGACTCATGTTCATCTCATCTGCCAGTTCAGAGACGCCAAACTGCTCTTTTGAGATATTCTCTTCTATTATAGAAGATAGCTTCTTAACAAAATCACTTCCAATACGAGGTCTATCAGACATTTATTGAGGGCTGTTTTTTTGTCAAATTTCGAGCATTTGCGTCATAGTTTATATCAATTGGTCATAATTTATACTCGTTAACCGATACTTTATGGTTTTGTGCGCATGGTTATTTAGTCGCACCTCTGCCATCAGCCCACCTTTACATCATCAAAATTTAAAAACATTTAAACCTCAGAAATCATGAAAACAACAAAAGACAATTCACTGCACTTTTTTACTCTCCCATTCTTTATCGTAATGCTTTTTGGATTCTTGTTTATGACAGCCTCTTGCCAGAATAGGACAGAAAAGGTGGATTCCAAAGTTTCCAGTGTTAAGGCTCCAGAAATTGATATCCACACTGCGGTAATAACTGACAATCTTGATGCACTAAAGCAACACATTGCTGCAGGTTCAAATCTGAATGAGCGTGATCCCTTTGGTGGCTCAAGTCCATTAATCAGCGCAGCAGTATTTGGAAAACCAGAAGCCGCTAAAATATTGATTGATGCTGGAGCAGATATCGACTTTCAGAATAATGATGGCTCAACGGCACTTATTACAGCGGCATACTTTTGTCGACCTGAGATTGTGAAAATGTTATTGGCTAAAGGCGCAAACAAAACCATCGTAAATAAGTACGGAGCAACGGCTTACCAATCCGTAAGTATTCCATTCGCGGATGCAAAGAGTAGTTATGAAATGATGGGTAAAATGCTGCAACCAATGGGATTGAATATTGACCTTACCTATATAGAAAAGACACGGCCGGAGATTGCTGAGATGGTGAAGTGAGCGCTAAAAGAAGTTCAAGGTTCAAAGTTCAAAGCAAGAAGAAAAAATGATGACCTCTAATAGAAGATTCGATATTGACTGGCTTCGGGTGATTGCCATTGGTTTACTTTTAATCTATCATGTCGCGATCGGTTTTCAGCCGTGGGGAATCATGATTGGATTTATAGCAAATGATAAGTCGTGGTTATCCTTATGGACTCCGATGACATTATTAAATGTATGGCGAATACCATTGTTGTTTTTTGTTTCGGGCATGGGAATTTTCTTTGCTATGCAAAAACGAAACTGGAAACAATTAATTCTTGAGCGTTCAGGCAGGATATTAGTTCCTTTTATTTTTGGTGTGTTCGTGATCTTTCCAATGTCCGTTTACATTTGGAAAAGTTACTACCATTGGGATCAAACGTATGATCCCTATCCAGGCCATTTATGGTTTCTTGGAAACATCTTTATCTATGTCGTTCTGCTGTCACCAGTATTTTTTTACCTTAAAAAGAATGAAGAAGGTAAGGTAGCGAAGGCAATCAATTGGATATTCAGTAATCCGTTAGGCTTGTTTTTGGTGATTGTTGTTTGCGTTGCAGAAGCATTAATTGTAAAACCAATTCCGTATGAATTGTACGCTATGACCTGGCATGGATTCTTTCTTGGGTTCATTGCATTTCTCTTCGGCTTTTGTTTTGTATTCAGTGGCGATAAGTTTTTGCAAATGCTCTTGAAAGGCAGATGGTTGTTTCTTCTGGTTGGTATTGTTCTTTTTGCTATCCGATATCAATTGCAAATGAAGCACCCGATTTACCTTATTCCAATTGAATCGGACTGCTGGATCTTTGCTGTACTCGCTTTTGGTTATAAGTATTTGAATAATCCCAGTAAGACATTAACCTATTTAAGTCAGGCGGCTTATCCAATTTACATTTTGCACATGATTTTTCTTTTCCTGGGTTCATGGATCATATTTCCGTTGAAAATAGATGTGCATATTCAATTCATCTTAGTGTTAATTTTTACGGGAGTAGGATGTTTTGCAACCTATGAATTAATCAGAAGAGTAAACTTTCTCAGACCGTTGTTTGGATTAAAAATGAAACCGAAAAGCTCAACTAATCAAGATGGACAAAGTACTGTGTTGATCTAATAAATAAATGACTCTAAAGAAATCGTGTATGGTAAAGCTTGATAAGGTAACAAAGCATTTTGGTTCAAAAGTAGTGGTTGATGATTTTTCATTGGACATTAATCAAGGTGAGTTGTTTGGATTGCTTGGCCCAAACGGTGCAGGCAAGACCACAACAATAAATATGATCATTGGAGCGCTGGCTCCGGAAAGCGGAAGCATAAAAATAAATGGCACCGGAGAACCAGGGCAACAAGATGTTAAGCGTCTGATCGGAATTGTTCCTCAAACCTTAGCCGTTTACGAAACGCTTACTGCCGAACAAAATCTTGAATTCTTCGGAAGACTCTACGGACTAAGAGGAGAGGAGCTCCAAGACTGTATTGAACACGCACTAAAACTTGTTAATCTGATAGAACGAAAAGACGATCGGGTAAGTAAATATTCTGGTGGAATGAAGAGGAGATTAAATATTGCATTGGCACTTCTTCATCGTCCTTCATTGCTTATACTCGATGAACCCACCGTTGGTGTAGATCCCCAATCGCGTAATGCAATTTTTGAAAGCATCATAAAGCTAAAGGAAGAAGGCTGCACCATTATTCTCACGTCACATCACATTGAGGAAGCACAAAAGTTATGTGATCGTGTGGGGATTATGGATGAAGGAAAGTTGATTGCAGAGGACAGTGTTCAAAACCTTATCTCTAAACATGGTGGCAAAAGCACCTTGATTGTAGAAACCAGCAAAGGCATCACAAAAATTGAAACCGATCAACCGGTAAAAGAAATTATCAGGTTGAATGAAGAGGATACGATACTATCTCTTCAAATGGAAACTCCTAATCTTGAAAAAGCATTTTTAAATATTACCGGAAAACATTTAAGAGATTAAATTTATGAACGAACTCATGACCCTTACCCGCAAAGATTTACAATTACTTGTTCTTGATAAGACAAGTCTTATTGTAACGTTTGCCTTGCCCATAGCATTGATCGCCTTAATTGGAAGTGTGTTTGGTTCTAGCTTTATTAATGTAGGCATAAGCAGCTACGACTATGCCTTTTCGAAAGTTATGTTCTGGGGATTATTAGGAGGTGTTGCTTCTTCTGTAGCTTCCATTGCCATCGAAAAAAACTCGGGCACCATTGTAAGACTTCAATTGTCACCCATCAGTAAATTTCAAATGTTGCTAGGTAAAGCGCTTGCCTGCATTACGACTATGATGGTAAGCTCTGTTTTGTCGTGGTTGTTTGCAACACTTCTCTTCGATGTTAAAACAAATTCGTACTGGCACCTTTCCTTAGTATTGATTTCAAACTCAGTATTCTTTGCGGGGTTAATGACGTTCCTTGCGAATTTTGTCAAGACCGAACGTGCAGCAGGAGCATTAAGTTGGACTGTGGCACAATTGCTGGCCTGCTTTAGTGGCATCATGTTCCCTGTTGTTGTTATGCCTCCGTGGATGGTATCGGCCATCAACTTTAACCCACTGATGTGGGCTGTGAAAGCTATGGAGATTGCGCTTTGGAAGGATGTTCCATTTAATGAAATACTGCTGCCCCTGGCAATACCAATGGTGGCTGGCATCGTACTCTTTAGTGTTAGTGTTTTTATTTTTCGATGGAGTTATAAACAGGATTGAATCGTAACATAGATTTTTATTATCAGTGTGGTGAAGACATTTAATTCGGATACGGATCAGACTTAGGGTTAAGTTGGCCGTTTTCTGATATTTATCTCACTTAATCTTATAGCAAAGTACACATTGGAATTCAGAATAAGCTTGACTACATTTAACAATGTATCGATTTCTGATATTTTAAATGCCGTCAGTATGTTAAAGGAAATAGAAATTAAGCCTACCACTGTTAATAATAAAACCTGCCTTCAATTTGACTTTCCTGATTATCTGGATAGCGAGACAGCCAGTGCTGCCATTGAGATTTGGAAATTGGAAATGAAGCGCCTGAAGGATAGTGGTGTTAAAATTAATTTAATTTTTAATTGCGATTGCATGACGGGTTTCGACACTGAAGCAAGGAGAAAATGGCAAATGGAAATGAAGGAACAGAAAAATAGTATTGCAGACGTATGGGTGATCTGCAACAATATTTTCATTCTCGGAGCCGCCAAAACAATGGGATTGTTATCAGGCTACTCTATTAAAACCAGCCGATCGATTTCTGAAATTAAATAGTAAATAACAACTTTTTATTGCAGGTCAATACTATTTGAATGAAGGGTTCTTGGCAAACCTGATCTGGGTTAGTCATTAAATTACGAAATAATGAATCAAAAGGTAAAATCCATTCGACCATTTATCGGAGCAAAGAACTTTGAAGTCTCCCGAAGTTTTTATCATGATCTGGGTTTTCAGGAAAGTGTTTTATTGCCAAACATGTCGTACTTCAAGATGAATCACTTGGGTTTTTATCTACAGGATGCTGATGTCAAAGATTGGATTGACAACACAATGGTTTTTATGGAAGTGAATGATGTTGAACTCTTTTGGAAAGACCTTGTTGCGTTAGACTTAACCTCACGTTACAAAGGTGTAAGACTCGTTCCCATTCGCGTGTTTGATTGGGGTAAGGAATGCTACCTTCACGATCCATCCGGAATTCTCTGGCACTTTGGTGAGTTCATTAATGGATAGGTAATTTGACCGGATTCTATCGTTCAAACATCCCCAAAAACTGTTGCTTCTTTTCAGCAGATACTTCAAGTTCTTTATTGTTCTTCATGGTAACAGAGCCTCCTTTTCCTTTTGTATATCGGATCACATAGTCAGGATTGATCAGATAGGAGCGGTGAATGCGAATGAAACGATGCTCTTTTAAAATCTCTTCAAAGTACTTTAGCGTTTTGCAGATAAGGAGAGGAGCAGTGACTCCATGAAGATAAAACTTTGTAAAGTTGTCGGCAGCTTCGCAGTATTGAATGGTGTTGATGGTTACGATCTCAAAGCCTTCCATGGTAGGTAACATAATCTTTTGATTTAGTACAGCGCGTCTGTTTTCAATCAATACCTTACTGTGTCGGGTGTAGTTTGCTTCAGTTCTTTCGATTCTGACTTTATCAACAGCCTTGATTAGTTCATCAATGCTAATGGGTTTGAGTAGGTAATACGAAGCGCTTTGGTTTAATGCATGAATGGCATAGTGATCAAAGGCTGTAACAAAAATAGTTTCAAACGTAACATTGCCAATGCTGTCCAGAAGGTCGAAGCCATTTCCGTATGGCATTTCAATGTCAAGAAACACAACATCTGGATTGTGTTTTTCGATTGCTACCTTTCCCGTAGCAACGGATTCACCAAAGCCACATACTTCCACATCTGCGCAATACTTTGCGAGATAGGTAGCCAGAATATTTCGGCTGTCTGCTTCATCATCAATAATTACGGCCTTCATCGTTAACTGTTTATGGGAAGGTAGACATTTACCCGTGTGCCATTTTCTTCACGATCTTCAATACTGACGCGATAGTTTAGTTTATACACTTTGTTGATAATCGCTAATCTTTCTTCAATATTTTTCAGACCAGTTGAGTTGTGCTTTTTTTGATTCTCCGTTTTCAATTGTGTTGATTGTTTTCGACCAATACCATCATCCGAAATTTCGGCAACAAGATTTCCATTTTGTCTGTAAAAATGAAGGAGTAGTTTTCCTTTTTCTGTTTTATATCGCAGTCCGTGCCAGACCGCGTTTTCAATGTACGGTTGAATCAGCATGGGTGGAATTTGAATTGACTCAGGATTTATATTTTCGTCTACCTTTATCTCGTAATCAAACTTATCGCGAAAACGATAATGCTCCAGTTTAAGGTATAGCGAAAGTATTTCTTGCTCTTTTTGCAATGGGATAAAATCCTCTTGCGAATTTTCAAGAACCAGTCTCATCAATAACGCGAATTCAGATAGAAAGCGATTGGCTGTTCGTTCATCTTGCTGTGAAATAAATTGGTTAACAGAATTTAAAGCATTGAAAATAAAATGTGGATTCATCTGACCACGCAATGATTTTAAAGCCAACAATCGGTTGGCAAGTTTGCTGGCCTGAGCATTTTTGTAAATGAAATAGGAGGTAATGGCAACAATGAGGATAATGATCAGCAATCCATAGATAATAAGTTGTTGCCTGAATACGGTACCTTGTTCAATCGTTGCTTCGCGTTGACCGATGGATACATCCTTGGTGTATTCTTCAATATCTTTTTGCTTTCGTATCAGTTCTGATTTTTCGGTTAAGCGACTTTCGTTTACCTTTTCATTCCGATCGATGGCATCGCTATATTTTTTGTAGGCATACAAGGCCTTGCTGGTTTCTCCTTTCTTTTCATACAGGTTGGCAAGGGAAAGAAAGGCATTTGCCTGTTCTTTTGGATTGTTGATGGAGTCAGCAATGTTCGCAGCTTCTTCGGCTTCCTTAATAGCTGCCGAGGTTTCACCTTTCGCATCCAGGCTTTTACTGATTGCCACTTTATCTTTACTGACTTCCGCAAAATCCTTTGACTCCAAATTGTATTCTATGGATTTTTTTCGCAAATCAATTTCATCATCGTATAGTCTATTTTTTTGCAATACATCGGAGACTTCTTCCTTGGTTTGCTGTACCGATTCACGTTCTTGCGGACTTACACTATTACCACTTCGAATGGTGTTGAGTGAGTTATCGTAAAGATTCTGTGTTTTGCTTAGTTCATTCAGGCGGGCAGATACTTTTGTTTGTTGATTCTCCAATTGTGGATTGGCGATCTTGCCAGATTGATCCGCTTTGTCAAGCACCATCATGGCTTCATCATAATTTCCCATCTGGTAATACACTTCTGAAATGGCGATCTGAAATTCTGTTCGTTGTGTATTGTTGAGCCGAAGTGATGTTGCCTGATTATAATATTGTAATGCTGTTTCGTAATTACCTAGTTTGAGACTGGTATAGCCTAAACCTTTTAAGGTTGTGATATACTGAGGAGACGTAGCTAAGAACTTTTCATAAGCCCTACTGTAATTTTCAAAGGCAAGTTTCCATTCTAAAATACCTTCATTGATTTCTGCCAGAAGAATGTATGACCGCCCTTCGTTGAAATCATCTTGCTGTGCAATACTGATGGCCAACGCTTCTTTAACTTTGTCAAGTGCCTTATCGGGGTCTTTATCTTTAAGTACTTCGGCTTCATCTAGTAATTGAGAAGCCATCGTTGAAGTTGAGAATTTTCTCAGGCTTTTATACGATTCCTTTTTATTCTGTGCATTACTGTGCATTGCCAGAAGTAGAAGGGCAGTGATGAAACAATATATCAGCCGGTTTTTAATCATGTTTGAAACGAAGATCGGAAAGTTAACATTATAATTTTTATTGATTTTCGAGTTGCCTGTTCAGTTTGGCCGATTCACCCATTCGTTTGAGCTGTTCACTAAGCGGATGAAGAGCTTCACGGAGTTTAGGTATCCTATCCGCTTTTATCACGTGAAATTTATCAAAACAAACACTGAATAACATGAAACCAATAACGTATTCCGGCATCATTTCGAAAGCTCTCTTGTTTTCCATCACCATGGTCTTAATGAGTTTTAAGTCTGGCCAATCAACTAAGGTAGCAGACCAAGTAAATCCTCCAAAGGGGCAAACCATTATGCTTGCTCTCTTGCTTGACACGAGTAACAGTATGGATGGCCTTATTGATCAGGCTAAATCCCAGCTATGGAAAATTGTTAATGAACTCTCAGCTGCAAAATGTGGCGATGGTACTCAGCCCAATATTAAGATCGCCCTATATGAATACGGCAACGATGGTTTGTCTGCATCGGAAGGATACATCAGACAAGTAAGTCCCTTGTCAGAGGATCTCGATGTTATTTCTGAAAAGTTATTCTCGTTGCGTACCAATGGTGGAAATGAATTCTGTGGACAGGTAATCAAAACTTCGCTAAATCAATTGGCCTGGTCTGCTTCCAATGCCGATTTAAAAATGATTTTCATTGCAGGTAATGAGCCGTTTACACAAGGGGGTGTTTCGTATCAAATCGCGTGTTCTTCAGCTAAAGAAAAAGGAGTGGTGGTGAATACTATTTTTTGTGGCGACTTCAATGAAGGTATTCGCACCAACTGGAAGAGCGGTGCTGATTTAACTGGCGGTACCTTTATGAGTATTGAGCAAAACAGCAAAACAGTTTATGTGGCAACACCTTATGATGATAAAATTGATGCATTGAATGACCGACTAAACACTACTTATATATATTATGGAACTACAGGATCCTATAAAAAAGAACAGCAGAATGAGCAAGATAACAATGCCTCACGCTATGGTCAGGCAAATAAAGTAGAACGTACAGTTTCAAAAAGTTCACATGTGTATAAAAATTCAAGTTGGGATTTAGTTGATGCTGCAAAAGACGATGAGAAGTTAATCTCGGATACAAAATCAGAGGACCTTCCTAAGGAAATGGCAAGCATGACCATTGAGCAGCGCAAGGTGTACGTGAAACAGAAATCGGAAGAGCGAAAAAAAATCCAGACCGAGATACAATTATTAAGCAAACAACGTCAGGAATATATTTCAAAGAACGCAAGCCAGCCCAGCAAGGATAAAATGTTAGATGCATCGATGATGAAAGCGATCAAGGAAAAGGGCAACGCAAAAAATCTGAAGTGGGAGTAAGGTAATAGATTGCTAAAGCGTTCGTTGGGTTTTGATGCAGATGGGTTGCTGGTTTCACTGGCAGCCCATTGTTGTTTTTTGTAAGTTTTTTTGATCATTGCTCATGGTACCAGCAACCGCCTACATAAATTTGAATTGGGTTTGATTTTGAATCAGTATCTTGAACGACCACAAATGAACTTTAAGCAATACCTTAATCTAAAAGTCGATTGATATGAAATTTCTTCTACTCCTGATTCTCCCAATTACTTTAACCGCTCAAACTGTTAAGGATTCTTTGCCCGTAACCAAGACTTTAAATGGAACAGTTTCTGGGATATTTAATTCGGATAAAACAATTGCTGTTTACAAAGGCGTTCCATTTGCATCACCTCCCGTTGGTGATTTGCGGTGGAAGAATCCTGAGCCTGTTAAACCCTGGAACGGAACACTGGCTTGTAATAAATTTCCAGCGAGCCCTATTCAAAATAAACCTGTTCCTTTTATGATGTGGAGTCAGGAATTTATTACACCGCCAGAGCCGCTCAGCGAAGATTGCTTATACTTGAATATATGGACATCTAAATCAACTTCTGAAAAGAAGCCCGTCTTTGTATGGATTCACGGAGGTGCGTTCAATTCTGGTTCGGGTGCTTGCCCGATATATGATGGTGAAGCGTTGGCCAGAGAAGGAATTGTATTTGTTAGCATTAATTACCGACTCGGAATTTTTGGTTTTCTGGCACACCCTGAATTAACCGCAGAATCAAAACAACATGCTTCGGGAAATTATGGAATGCTCGATCAAATTGCTGCTCTTCAATGGATCAAAGATAATATTACTGCATTCGGTGGGGATCCTAACAAAGTTACTATTGCAGGTCAATCAGCTGGATCCATGAGCGTGCAGGTATTAGTAGCATCGCCTTTAACAAAAGGACTTTTCCGTAGTGCGATTGCACAAAGTGGTGCTTCTTTTAGTCGCTTGTCGCGCAGTCGTGAAGACGGAGAAAAAGTGGGGTTGGCACTTTCACAAAAATCAGGTAACCTAAAAGTATTGAGAGCGCTTTCTGCTGATAGTATTTTGGCGCTTGGAAACAGTTTTCCTTTTGGAAGTTTTTTTCCGATCATCGATGGATATACTTTGCCTCAGGATATGAAGACAATCTTTGAGACAAAAAAACACAATGACGTAACACTAATGGCAGGTTGGGTAATGGGAGATGGAGCTTTGGCGTCAGGACCACCACAAACAAAATCGGATTTCCTTGCTTTTGCTGAAAGAACATATGGAAACAAGAAAGATGAGTTTATAAAATTATTTCCTGCAGGATCAGATGAAGAGACACTGCAATCTCAGACCAAACTTGGGCTGATGCACTTTGCTTGCGTACCAGATCGTCAATGGGCTTTGTACAATACAAGCAAAAGCTACTTGTACCAATTTAAACATGTACCCATTGACAAACCTGGTTTTCCAAACTATGGAGCATTCCATACCTCGGAAGTTCCATATGCATTGCATACCTTAAAGTATTGGGATCGTCAATGGACTGATACTGACTACCATGTTGAGAAGTATATGTCTGCTTAT
Source organism: Chryseolinea sp. (assembly GCA_036787535.1). Classification (GTDB taxonomy): domain Bacteria; phylum Bacteroidota; class Bacteroidia; order Cytophagales; family Cyclobacteriaceae; genus Chryseolinea. The sequence goes on along the minus strand of DAIQPD010000121.1, from coordinate 296 downwards.
TGGATTAATTTTATTAAGACCGGAAATCCAAATGGAAAAGGTTTGACTGAATGGAAACCCTATGATAAAGAAGGCCAAAGCATTATTGAGTTTGACACGAAACCAGTTTTGAAATCAGGTTTATATAAAGATGAGTTTCAGTTTTTTGATTCGGTGGGAGTTAAGTGATCGAATACAAATAGTATCTACTAGATACTTTGTAGGATGCACATAGCCATACCTATCATGAAAGGAGTTTGGTAATACCAATACTAATACTAATGAATTTTGCTACATCACATTGGTATAACTCTTTT
>DAIQPD010000120.1:0-12003 GCA_036787535.1 Chryseolinea sp. | reverse complement strand
TGTTGTTTCGCCCATGGCAACAGGTCTTACCATAAATTGATTGCTGGATGCAAATACATCGGCAACAGCAAGATCACTACTGATAACAGAAAATGTAACATCATCTCCATCCGCATCAGCAAAAAAATCACCAAGCGTGTATTCAATCAATCTGCCAATGGAATTGTATTCCAACGTTTTGGTTTCATCTGCAGCGATATACATTGGCGCTTGATTGGTATTCATCACTTCAACCGAAAGTGTCAACACACTAATTGCATTGAACTCATCCGTTGCTTTAAAGGCGTAGGTATGGTTTCCTGCATCACTATAATCCGGAGCGAGAATAATCTTGAGCATACCATCTGTCAGAGTATGTGTAACACCTTTGTAGGTTTGTGCAGGAGCAAGTGTGTAGGTATGTCCTTCCGCATCATTGACATTAAAATTCAAAGTCACGCTTTCCATTTCCGACATAATGATACTGGTCTGCGCACCACTGAATTTTGGACCTTCGTTGATGTGAAGTTTTACCGGAACTTTTATTGTGCCATTAACAGGATCATTTGAAGTAAACACAATGCTAGCCAGTTGATCGCCACGCTTAGCAATTGCGCCATCAAAATGAAGGCTTACTTCGCTGCTTTCTCCTATTGCCAAAGTTCCGTCAGTTGCAGAAGTAATAGTAAGCCATGAAGTATTGCCCGCAGTTTCTTCCGCTGCGAACATCAACCAACCCATGTTCTCAAAATCAAATATGGTCTGAATATTTACCCATGAACTTGATTCGTCATCAAAATAGAAGTAACGATCTGGAGTTGTTTCCAAGCCATCGATCGTTCCTTGTGGAAACGCAATTCCAAATGGATAGGTAACAACAACATAGAAATCTTCATTTGGATATATGCCTGCTACCTTATCCATTTTAATTTGATAGAACATACCCGTTTCATCAGTTTCACTTGTCCCTGTAAAGTCAAGCGTCCCTTTTGTAAGTTCTGAAGCATTGGCAATGGAACTACCGCCTGCCAGAATGGACACTTCAATTTTACCTGAAGAAAGATCTTCTGTTCTCAGCCACGTCTCAACATGCGAAAGATTAAAGCCTTCCGGGCCTGCGTTGTACTTGGTTGCTATAGAAAATGCCGATGCTCCTCCGGTGCCAATGAAGGTATCCGGTGCATCCTTTTCAGTATGGGTAATGATGCGGTTGTATGTAGCCTGCGTACGCGCACCACTTTTTACTTTCGCTTTTGTTGAGCTTAACGAAACACGACCAACATCATTCGGACGTATTGTGTTGCTTACTTGCGTTGGTTCTGCTCTTCCGTATTCAATACTTACTGTGTATTCCAAATCAGATTTACCATCGATGTTATTGAAAGCAATGGTTTTGTCTGCAGTTTCGGTAAGTGTGTTCATCATCACCGTGACAGGCGTATTATCGACATGCAAAACAGGCGGCTCAATGGATGTTCCGATCATGGTGATGCGTTGCTCACCAATACTCGTGGTTAATACCAACTCGTCTGTAAAGTCTCCTGCTTCTCCAGGGAAAAATGCTGCGCGTACCTTAAGCACATCGTTTGGCATAATAGTAAACGTAGGGGTTGTCCATGCCCAAGGAGAATACAATTCTGTGATATCTGCCCAGCGCCATTCAGGGCCAAACCATCCGTCAACTAAAGTCCAAATCTGTAAACTGAATGGTTGACCGCCATCTGCTGCCATATTTGCCCATGTGATTTCGTACGGTGCTGCACCCTCATTCTTAATTTCAAAATCGATTGTATTAATCACAGGTGAACCAAATTCAAAAGCGATCATCTTGCTTCCAAAATCAATGGTACTTTCTGAAGTAAAAATACCTTCACCGCTTACCGTAAGTTCAATTGGTTTTTCTAAATTTTCGCTACCCGGAACATTGGTTTGAATTTTCAACATCTCGTTGTAAACACCACCATAAACATTGCGAGCATCCAGATTAATTTGCCCGGTCAACGTGGTGTTTGGAGCGATCGAAATTTTCTTCGCTGGAACAATTATATACGCTAAACCATCACCATGATCCAACGGCAAATGATCTGAAATGTAAACACCAGTCGCGCTGTCTTTCTGTAATCCAACAGCAGTAGTCTGTGAAGTTAGGTCAAGACCACCCTCTTCTGCTTTGTACTGGAATTTCATGGTTCCATTTTTATAGAAGATGATCTGTGAAGATACAGGGTCACCCATTCCACCAAAGTTGTTCACAAAGTAGCTCCAGGTAATAACGATTTTGTCGTCAAAGAATTGATAGAAAATTCCAATGTCTTCTATTGGATACTCGAAATCACTAAAACCACTGAACGTCCAGTATGGCATAATGCATGCGCCTGGATGTGTAGGGGTAGGTATGTGATCAGTAAAGAATGAAGCTTCCGGATTTTCTTCAAACGAAATGATTCCGTTATCGCCAATTTTAAATGAATCATACTTCACACCGTAGTACTCAATAGGGAATGGTAATTTCAATGTTCTCCAGAATGAAGTTTGAAAATCATCGAAATCAACAAATGGAAGTTGTGTTCCAGTCTTGCGAATGTCAATCCATTGATACACTCCACCGGTATTGTGTTTCTCATAGGTATAGGTAATGTCATCGGCTGCCGTGGGTGCATCAAATGATAACCATTGTTTACCTGTGGCGGTAAATTCTAATGTTCCTAAGCCAGTGTTCTCAACAGTGAAGGGAATACTAATAGAATCACCATAAGCCAAAGTTTGTTGTAGCAAAGACAAATCAACATTGATACCTGGTGCCTCTACCACTTTAGCGGTCACATAAATAGTATCGTGCGTTCCATCAATATAGTTGATGGAAAGCCAATCTTCCAATGTTGCAAGCGTGCTGGTTGGAACTTGCAGATCATATTTTTTATACAAGCCCGGCTTAACTGAAGTAGGTCGATCGCCAACTAATGTAAAATCACTGTTAACAAAAGTCATACTGGCAATGTCAACATTGGCAGTACCTGTGTTCTTAATCGTAAACACACTCGACTTCACAGCGCCTTGAAACACGTTTCCAAAAGCAATGGTATCTGCCGAAACAATAGACTGTGTAATACCACCACTATTAATTTCTAACTGAATCAACGCATTGGCTTGTGCTTGCGATGGATCATTGCTGATGAAATTGATTTGGCGGTTTATCATACCTTCTGCCAAGGATTCAGTTGCCATCGTGATGCTCACCTCTGCTGAACCACCGGCTGGAATAATGCCAGATCCGTTTTCAATTTTTGTAATGATATCAGGACCGGGGTAATCAAAGCCAAGAGCCAGGCCACTAAATAATTCGGTTGCTTTGTTGTAGTCCTTCACCAGAAGACCATCCTCCAGATTATAATCTTCAATGAGGATGGTTAAATTTTCCGGATTACCCATGGTTTCATAATAGAACCGAATATCACCATTGGAAAAAAGCACCATTTGTGCCGTTACAGATTCAGGATTGTAACCATCCCACACATTGTCAAATTGAACAATGACACGATCTGCTTCTACCTGATACAATATCTGACCTTGTGTAAGGTAAGAGAAGTATCCACCCAATGGCGAGATGTACCCGCGAGGACTATAGGAATTACCGAGTACGGGAGAGTTGATTGGGTTTACAGTATTATCAAAAGTTGTAAAGCCCTTCTGAGCCACGTACAGCGTTTGCATTTTTTGTGCGTAGTATGGGAAATCAAAACCCATATCGATTGCAAAGTATTTGTACTGCGTATTTAGCTGACTGGTAATATCAATACCTGTAGCTTTTATATCCTGAAATTCATACGGAATTGGATTTGTCTCAGTGCTTTGGTTTGACCTTACTTTATATCCATAAGTATGATAATCAGTTGGCCAATTTGTACTGACACCTTTGTTATCAAATCCAGGAATGAAATATTTGAGTGGAAACTTACCGCTGTTCTCAACCTGAATTTGAGCGGTAACTTCATCGCCTATCCCAACATTGTTTATGGTTTGTATCTCCGGATTGAGAACAATCTTTGATGTTTCTGCACCAACACCAAACAATGGAATTTCGTAAGTCTGTGTACCATTTGAAATGGTAAGAACATCGTTTATGTTTCCAATGTCAGTTGGGCTGAACTTAATTTTTACGACCACTTGCTCGCGCGCCTTGATTTGCCATGGTGCGTAATCGGCAAGTTCAAATTGTGAGTCGCTAATACTAAAGTATGGATCGTTGAAATTTCCATAACCCTGATTGTCTAATACAACCTCCAATGTTTTGGAAGTACCTACGAACACACTTCCAAAATCAGCAATATCTACATGCTTGATGTTGGCCTGCTGACCTGTTACAGTTACATTAACCGGAACCCGCAATTCTTTTTGATTGGCATCATTAGAAGTTAATACAAGATTGGCGCTGTACGATCCGTTAATTAAGATTGAAGCATCAGCTGTTAGTGTGGTCATCATTTCACCATTTCCATCAACATCACCAGAGCCGGGTTCCAATGTGATATATGTACCTAACGGTGCATTTTCACTAACCGCAGATACTGCCCAAACGAAATTCTTATCATTAATTGCTTCTTCTAATGAAACCCAGCTTGCACCCAGGTTAAACGACATAAAGCAATTTTTAGAATATGATTCCTGCGCTTCATAACCCATACCAAGCGGATATAAGTTTCCGGATGGAACATGAACCACTACCCAGAATGTTTCGCCTGACTCAAAGTATAGTTGTTCATTTAAGGTAATGTATGCCATGGATTCATCTGTGCCCCAGTTGCTATGCTCCTGCGCAAACACCAGATTTTCTTTAGCGAGTGCATTACCTTTATAAATCTCTACAATGACTGGCCCTTTTGCAGGATCATGTTTTAGATAGGCACGAACCTGAGTGAGGTTAAAGCCATCTTCTTCCGTAACAAAAAATTTAGTAGCGGATGAATTGGTGATGGCAGTATCTGTCTCGCCAATAATGTTTGTTACATAACTGAGGTACGTTTTTTCTATTTCAGTGAAGGCGAATGTAACAAGCTCATTACTTCTCATTTTGTTTTTACTATCCGTTACATTTCGTCTGGCAAGATGAATATCTGCTGCTGCCTTATTTGATTTTACTTTCGGATAATTAATGCTTGCTGCGTTGAATGAAGGGGAGGCACTGCTATGACGTGTAAAATGGTTCCAACGCAAAACACCGTCAGCATTATTTAAGATCGTGATATCGTGCGATGCAGAAGATGAATTGGCAATATCAATTTCTAAGTTGATCGATTGACTGTTTTCATCTACTGCAATAGAAGGCCCCTCATTAGTTGTTTCAGAAATAACATTTGATAAGATGGAAACGTTGCCCCAACGATCGGTTGAGGTAATAGCAAAGTAATATGTAGTTACACCTAATAATCCGCTTACTTCAAATTCATACGCTTCGCCCGCATTCTTTTGATTGGTGATAATCACCTTCGTTGCATTAAGTAGATTGGTGGATGTGATCGGTTGTGTATGGTAGTACAAATGAAAAGAAACTGGCTTCATGTCATCGTTATCCGATGGTACTGTCCATGCTAATGTTGCAAACTCTTGTGCAATACCTGTAACATCCAGATCGGTAATGGCTGAAGGTGCAATACCTAAATCATTCTGTATAGCGAGTGATGCATCTACAGCACCGCTACCTAATTGACCGATATAGTCAGGATTGTATTCATCAATATTCACAACTCCTGTTACTAACTTATTCCAAAGTTCTGTATTGGTAAGTTGTTTGTTTCGATTCGCTAATGCCAATGCTGCAATACCCGACATGTGCGGACACGCCATAGACGTGCCTTGCAGATAAGCATATTGATCTTTTGTTACGGTGCTTAGCACTCCGCTTTTAGCATTGTAAGTTTCCTGGTCTCCACCTGTTGCGGAGATTTCTACCCAGTTTCCAAAATTAGAATAAGAAGCTTTTTTCCATTCGGGACCAATAGCAGCTACGGCCATTACATTTGAAAAATATCCAGGATACCATTCGCTGTCAAAATTGTTGTTACCTGCAGCAAAAATTACCAAACCACCTTTCATCGGGCTACCAGCAAAATCTCCAGCTTCAGCAACGAAATAATCGATGGCTTCTTTAACCGATTGATCGAAGTAATACGGATTTGAATAACCCCAGCTGTTTTGTGAAATCACCGCTCCATTGTCAGCGGCATAGATGAAAGAGTTCTCAAACAGGCCTCCGAAAATTTGAAGAGTCATTACCTTCACGCCATCTCCATTACCTGTACCACCGGCCACACCCGAAACACCGATACCGTTGTTGTTTACTGCGGCAATAGTTCCGGCTACGTGAGTACCGTGTGTCTGCGCATCAACGGCACCTTTATTTTTCTGAAAGTTGTATCCGTTTATATCATCTATATATCCATTGTTGTCATCGTCAACATTAGGTAGCCCGGTTAACTCAGCTTGATTTACCCATATGTTACTTTTTAGATCTTTATGATTTACATCGACACCTTCATCATGAATGGAAACAATAATGTTGTTGGCACCGGCTGTTTTTGTCCATGCTTCAAACAAGTTTATATCGGCATCACCGAAACCAGATTGATTCGTGTTGTCGTAATGCCATTGATCTTTTAATAGAGGATCATTGAAAGGAAGTGTTGACATTGGGCTTGCACCTGGAGCATATGGCTTAACAGAATACGGAGCTAGTACCTTTTCGTATTCAGGTTCGGCAGTAGCAACTTCCTGTAGTTGCTTGAATTGAGCAATGGCTATTTTTGGATCAACATTACCGTTGATCTCTACAACATACCATAAGTCAAGGCCATGCTTATGCAGTTTATTTTCATTTTTTGAATTGGCCGGAAACAGGCGATACATATTTGTTGCACCAGCTTGTTTTGCTGCCGCATCAAATTTTTGAATGCCAGTGGTTAGGCCACTGCTTCTCGTATTTACTTTCATTTTGCCAAGGGTGTTGGTCATGGATGAATTGAACTTCACCTTGATTTGTCCCTGGTGTATTCCGTTCTGATAGGTCTGTGCCCATCCTGCAGCTGCGCAGAAGAGGAACATCGCTACCAGAAGAACACGCCTTGTCATGTTGAGTAGATAGTTGTTCATAGTTTGGATTTAGGTTAATTGAGATCTTAGAAGTTTTTCTTTTTGTCTTTAGGAAGATTGAGGCCAGGCTGACCTTTTCCTTCGAGGGCTTTGAGTAATTTCTGGAAGGCATCATTCTCCTGCTTTCGCTTTTTAATGAGTTTGCCGATTAATTGCTCGTCTTTATCTTTCTCTTCCATATGGTTATTCTGACTTTTTATTCGATAGCCAAAGGAAGTTTTGAGTAGAGCTGAAATGAAATTTAGAGCCTTTGAATAAACACTACACGGTAAATCTGAACCATAGAATTTCCACTCGTGGCCATTTTTATCACCATAACATTACCTTATCAGGATATTCAAATAGCTGATGGCCAGTCTTTTAAAAGTACGAACGTTTTTTAGATGGAAATCAGCCTTTAGCGATTTTCAAAACGGAGCTCTGTGTGGAGCAGGAGATTCCACACTCAATTACCTGACGTTTTACAGATTAGATAGGTGTGTCACCAAATTGGAATTGGTGTTGGTAAGGTTGAGTTTCTTTCGCAGACGGGCCCGTGCCACTTCAACGCTTTTAATGCTCTGCTGGGTAATGGCGGCAATTTCTTTGGAACTCATGTTCAATTTCAGGAAAGCACAAAGCTTTTCATCGGCAGGGGAGAGACCCGGATACAACTTTCTGAGTTGTTGGTAAAAATCGCCATGCACCTGATTGAATCGTAATTCAAATTCTTTCCAACTGTCGTTGTCGCCTTCGCGTTGCAGGTCGACAATAATGTCGTGGACGATTTTGATGTTTTCTGGCTTTACCTTGCTTTGAAGCTGGAGCAAACGTTCGGCTACGCTGTTGATTAATTCATTTTTGCGGATAAGGTACATCACGTTGGTGGTGAGTTCCTTGTTTTTGATTTCTACATCCTGCGTTAAATTCTTTCTTTTTAATTCAGACTGTCGTGCTCTGTTTCGAATGATGATCACAATTAAAATAGCGATGATTAAACCTGCTGTTAATGCAACAATTATGGTGATGTATCTCCTCCGACTTTGTTGCTGTTCGAGGGTGCGCACTTGCTCGGCTTTTTCAAAATCATATTGAAGTTGCAGGCGAGTGATCTCACTGTTTACCAATTGATTTTGCATACTGTCGCTTAGTGCTTTAAAATCCTTAAATGCAGCAAGTGAAGCTTCATAATTCCCTAAAGCCTCTTCAACATCAGAGAGCGTGATATAGACAAATTTTTGAGCTTCAAGCGAACCGATTTCCTTTCCGTACTTCAATGCTTCTTCTAATGAAGTGCGTGCTTCTGGATATTGTTTTTGTTGCAGATAGTAGGCTGCAAGAATATTATACGACTTAGCAATCTCTCCTTTGTCACCTGTTTCCAATCTTACCTTTAAGCCTTGACTTAAATACTCCAGTGCTTTAACTGGATTCTTAATATCATTAAGGTGAAGCTTACCTAAGTTATTGTAGGCAGTTCCCTGAACTGGTTTATTGTTTGTTTCAATCGCCAATGCTAATGACTTCTGATAATATTGCAGCGCAGAGTTTGAATCACCTTTTGATTGATACACATTCCCAATGTTGTTAAACAAACTTGGCAGCCTGGGTTTTGCTTGCTTGTCAGTTTTTAGATTGTTCAGTAAGTCTCTTGCTTTAAGGTAGTATGTAAGAGCTTTGTCGAATTCGTGTAACCGATCATAGAGCGCTCCGAGGTTATTGCATGCAGCAGAAATGCCAAGCGTGTCGTTTTCTGCTTCACAAAATTTCAAAGCATCGAAGTAATGTGCAGAGGCTTTTTTATAATCACCTACTGCCAGAAAAGTATTGCCTAAAGTTCGGTCTGCTCTTCCTTCCCATTTTTTAAGATTCTTTGCTTTCGCAAGATCTTTGGCCTGCTGTGCAAAGTCCGCAGCCTTCCCATAATTTGTATTGAAATGAAACAGCGAAATATCAATCAGTAATTTTATTTTGACAGTATCCTGATCAGCCTGTTTTAGTTGGAGCTCAAGACTATCAAGCTTTATCTGATCCTGCGACAACACCAGGGTAGCCTGAAAAAATAAGATCGCTATGATGACAAGTATTCTCAAACTGAATCAATGTTAATCTGAATGGAAGGTAATTGTTTAAAATGGTGGTATAATAATGGACTCCTAAGCCGCAATCTAAACATACTGAAGTCTGATTTACAAAAGTCCGTAGATGAACCTTTCATTCGAATAAGGGATAAGCATTAAAATTAATTACAAAAACGGGTTTGGATTTTTTGATTCTTTCTGCAAAATGAAATACGGCAAACCTCTAAAAAAGTAGAATTATAATGGCCTTATTAAACTTGTCATTATAGTTTATTTCAGTGTTGACCAATAACTCGTTTTTTCATCAAAAGAACCCCAGTCATTCTAATTTCTATATCTTTGCAACCGTTTTCGAGGGCATTTTTTGTCACCTTTCAAAAAAGATGGTTGGCATTCAAAAACCTTGAAGTAACTTCAGAAAACTAACTTCACTTTTCAATACCCCAATCCGTATGGCGTACATCGAACCGGCTCCATTAAAAGACAAAGAAAATCCATTCGAAGCAATGATGTCCCGATTCCACAAGGCATCACAAATTCTTGGACTCGAAGAAGAAATTTACAACGTATTGAAAAACCCGGCACGACAAGTAATTGTATCATTGCCCGTAACCATGGATGATGGTACCATAAAAGTATTTGAAGGCTATCGTGTTATCCATTCGACTATCCTGGGTCCATCGAAGGGAGGAATTCGTTTCGATCCACACGTTAACCTTGATGAAGTAAAAGCACTTGCCGCATGGATGACCTGGAAATGTGCTGTGGTTGATATTCCATACGGTGGTGCAAAAGGTGGCGTTACTTGTAACCCACGTGAAATGTCTGCCGGCGAGATAGAACGCTTAATGCGTGCATATACTCAGGCTATGGCCGATGTATTTGGTCCTGATAAGGATATCCCTGCACCTGATATGGGTACTGGTCCGCGCGAGATGGCGTGGTTAATGGATCAATATTCCAGAACCCAGGGTATGACGACACATGCTGTTGTTACTGGCAAACCATTGGTAATGGGCGGATCGCTTGGACGTACCGAAGCAACCGGCCGTGGTGTAATGGTTTCGGCATTGGCTGCGATGGAAAAATTAAAGATCAATCCGTACAAAGCGACTTGTGCAGTTCAAGGATTCGGTAACGTTGGATCATGGGCTGCTCGTTTGTTGAGCGAACGTGGTTTGATTATCCAATCGCTAAGTGACCTTTCGGGGGCTTATTTTAATCCGAACGGAATTGATATAGAAGCAGCAGGAAAATATCGCGAAAGCAACAAAGGTTCGTTGGAAGGTTTTGGTGGGGCAGAAAAAATAACCAACGAAGATTTATTGACATTACCAGTTGATATTCTGGTTCCGGCTGCCACGGAAGACGTGATTACCAGCAGTAATGCATCAAAAATTAAAGCGAAGTTGATTGTTGAGGGAGCTAATGGACCTACCTCATCAAGAGCGGACGATATCATTAATGAAAAAGGTATCATGGTTGTGCCTGACATTTTAGCGAATGCTGGTGGAGTTACCGTATCATATTTCGAGTGGGTGCAAAATCGTCTGGGTTATAAATGGACCGCTGATCGGGTTAACCGAAGATCAGACCGGATTATGAAAGATGCTTTCAACAATGTTTATAAAACAGCACAGGAATATAACGTACCGATGCGTATCGCTGCCTACATGGTTGCCATTGATAAGGTATCGAAAACATATAAGTTCCGTGGAGGATATTAATTCCGCAGAGATCTGCTTCGGCAATTCTGTTTTTATGATGTAATTTTACGCAGCCTTGCCGAGTGCAGGGCTGCTTTTTTATACACTTTAATTTCGATTACCTAATTCAACCCGATCATGACTATCCATCGCGAAGGACGAACATTACTTTTTGTTTTATTGATTGTTCTCTTTGCGCTCAATTGGGCTGTACAACATTTCCTTCCGGGAAATACTATTGTTCAAAATGTTGTGATTGGTGCCAGCGTAATTTTTTATTTAATCATTCTTCAGTTTTTTCGAATACCTATCTTCACGGTTCAGAAAAATCCAAAACATGTGATTGCTCCAGCCGATGGTAAAGTCGTTGTCATTGAAGAAACAGAGGAGCCTGAATATTTTAAAGGAAAAAGAAAGCAGATTTCTATTTTCATGTCGCCTATCAACGTGCATGTGAATCGCATGCCGGTGAAAGGTATTATTCAATTCTATAAATATCACACAGGAAAATATTTAGTGGCATGGCATCCAAAATCAAGCACAGAAAATGAGCGCACAACTGTGGTGGTTAAAATGGAAAACGGAACTGAAATTCTCTTTCGTCAAATTGCGGGCGCATTGGCGCGAAGAATCAAATGCTATGTAAAAGAACGACAAGTACTCGATCAGGGTGATGAATTTGGATTCATTAAATTCGGATCTCGCGTAGATATATTTCTTCCCCTGGATGCAAAAGTTGTGGTAAACATTGATCAGGTAACAAAGGGCGGAAAAACGATAATTGCGGAATTATAGTACATGTCTGACACCAAATAACACTGCGATAATGGCTGAATTGGCTGTTTCAAAACATAATAATATACGAACAACTGTTCTAAGGCTGATCTTGCCTACCTTTGTTTGATTTTGTGATAGACCGGACTGCGAAATTAAATTATTATCATGGCTCTTTACAGTACTTTAAAATTCTCAAACACACGTCCAGATTTTTTTGCTACGTTAAACAAACGGGTAAATGAATATTTCAAGACGAATGGAATAACGCGCCACGCGAATTCAGAAATGGTTGTGAAGACTATTTTTATGTTTTGTCTGTATTTCATTCCGTATGGTTT
>DAIQPD010000330.1:0-2392 GCA_036787535.1 Chryseolinea sp. | reverse complement strand
ACGGTAAGTGGCAAAGGCAGACACGACCCATGCGTTGTTCCGCGCGCAGTACCTATTGTAGAAGCAATGGCTGCATTGGTGCTAGCTGATTTTTTGTTGAGGGGGAAGGTTTCGAAGATGTAGAATGGTTACCGTTTGAGTGGTCAATATAAACAATTGGTAAAATATCAATCATGAAAAATTACCGAAGAACCGACTTAGTCAACATTTTCAAGATTGAAGTTGATCGCTTTGAAAAAAACAAGAAACATTCAGTGGAAATTTAATATTACAGCTTGGACACTACTAGTTTTGGCCATTAATTATAAAGTAACTAATCCAAAAGTTCTCTATCTAAGCAGTAAGACGATATGGAACAAGATTATCAAGAAACTTAATCTTTATTCAAACGATGACAAACCAATTCATCTTAGAATTAAGAAAATCAAAAGTGGAGAGAAAGGACGTTGAGATGGATTAAAGATTTTGGACTTAAGGATTTACTTTGGATTTGTTTTCAAATTGCAATTACTGGATCATTATTAATTGTCTTTTTTTCTACAAAATAGCAAGTTGAAAAAAAATAATCAGTTCACTTTTAAAAAGTTAAAAGCATGGGCTAACGTTTGGTTTTTGTCAATACGCCTCCGCAATATCAAGATAAAATCCCTTCTGTTCTTTCTTGCCAAAACCCTGATCTACTCTAATATTTAAGCGATCACTTTTGTTTAACATCAGGCGCAAGCCAATACCGGCATTTGGTTTTACAGAATTATCGCCAATGGAATACCACTTCACAGGAGTAAGTGCTGCGCCCGCCCATACTGTAAAACCCAATCGCCACCAAACATGGGTGCGATACTCCGCTTGAAATGCATAGAGATTTTTGTATCGATAAAATCCAGTATAATATCCACGCATGGTATTCGCTCCACCGATGTCAGCCATGTCTTTAAAAGGAACATCACCTCCATTTAAGTTAGCTACAAACTGAAGTGCGATTGCATCAAATTCGCTGAGCCACGTTACCGGGAAATATTTCCGAATATCCAGTTTAAAAGATTGATAGGTATAACTGGTTTTGTTGAACGATGGCTGAATAAAAAATAATGCTTCGAGGTAAAATCCCTTTCGGGGATAAACAAAACTATCGCGTGTTTCAATAGTAAGTGCTGGCGCAAAACCAACTCCCCAATAATCGTCATAACCTAAAGGCTTATCTATTTGCAAATGTCCAACACCCGAAGTGACGTTGCTGATTCTATTAAAGCGCACAGCAGAACCAACAAACACATTCCTCCTCAGTTTTTTATAAAATCGAAAGTCTCCCGCTACTTGATTATAATCGATGGTATCCTTGTACGAAATTGGATCTTCATTTTCAATACCAAAATAATATTCAGGAAAATAGGTGTAGTTAAACTTTACTTGCAAAATGGTTTTATTTTGCGGCAGGTATAATCGCGTTTTAAAACCAAGATCATATTGCTTTTGCTGTGTATACAGAAAATAGGTCTGCGCAAACGATGTGGTTGTTAGTGAATCCGGAACTTTAACCGTCTCGAAATTGGCAGCCAATAGTCCGCCAAAACCAAGTTTGGTTTCCGGTGAATAATAAATAACCGGTAAAGGCGTAAGCCGAAAACGCTTTGATGACTTTACACTGTCTTGTTGGCCAAGCGCATTACAAGTGATGAAAGACAATCCTACTGAAACAAGCCAAACCATAATTCGAATCATATACCCATTCACTTTACAACATGGATGGAGTCAATTCCATCTGTTGACATAATACATTACAATAGGATCATTTTTTTTGTAATTTATCACAATCATTCGACACTAATTCTTCAAAAACCTAAATCTTCAGTGGAAGCATTAATCGCAAACAACGTTACGAAGCGTTACACGAATCATGTGGCGCTCGATCAGGTAAGCCTCGTCATTCCGCAGCAGACCATTTTTGGTTTGCTGGGGCCCAATGGTGCTGGCAAAACCACCCTCATTCGCATAATCAATCAGATCATCAATGCCGACAGTGGTGAGATTTCAATCTTCGGAGAGAAGCTCCACGAAAAGCATGTTGGAACGATTGGCTATTTACCAGAAGAACGGGGACTCTACAAAAAATTAAAGGTAGGCGAACAGCTCATCTACTTTGCGCAACTAAAAGGCCTGAGCAAAGCTCGGGCAGTAGAGTTGAGCAAAGCGTGGATGAAAAAATTTGAGATCACCGACTGGTGGAATAAAAAGGTAGAAGATCTCAGTAAAGGTATGGCGCAGAAAGTGCAGTTCATCAGCACGGTAATGCACGAGCCCAAGCTTATTATTTTGGATGAACCTTTCTCTGGTTTCGATCCGATGATCTTTTCAAAGTCCGGCCAGTTTTGATAGCTGGCCAGGCTATGGTGAA
>DAIQPD010000119.1:0-12022 GCA_036787535.1 Chryseolinea sp. | reverse complement strand
TACTGCTACAGCTCAAGCTCAACTAGCACTTGATGCCATTGCCAACGGAATGAAAATTTTGACAGACGATGCAAAGTATCCATACTTAAAAGACCCAGGTCAGGAAAACCCATGGTTTCAATATACCATTGACGGCAAATGGAATAATGACACACAGATCAGTAACTATTATGTTACGATGTTAAACACATTGGGTGATCCAAGAATTCATGCACAGGCTGCGTTGGTGAATGGTGTATATGCTGGTCATGAAAACGGAACTGCAGCCGAAGCTGATCTATCTGCCATTGGACCATTCTACAGTGCTGCTGATGCACCATTAGAATTTATGTCGTCTGTTGAATCGAAATTCATTGAAGCTGAAGCAAACTTTCTTTTGAACAAAAGGCCGGAGGCAGAAGCTGCTCTGAGATCAGGTCTTACCTTATCATTCGATAAGCAAAGAGCAGCGATTATAACTGGCGCGGCAAATCTTGGCATTTCATCAGCCACAATCAATAGTGATATTACCGATTACATTAATACGTACAGTGTATTACCTGTTGATAACAAAGATGCATATGAGCAACTGATGACTCAGAAATACATCTCTAATTTCTTACAGTTCGATACCTATAATGATTGGAGAAGAACAGGGTATCCTGAAGTAGCACCAGTGGCGCAACCTTTCCCTGATAATTTAACTACTGTGCCGTTGCGATTTCCGTATCCGTCAGCAGAGCTTCAATACAATTCAACCAATGTGAATAACGAAAATATACCCATTGGCTTTAGAGGTCTTGCAGGCAAAGTATGGTGGAATAGCTGTGATGATTGCTGCACAATTTGTGGTCAGAAGTAGTAACTAAATGCATTACAACATGAAAAAATTTATATTCCTATTTGCAATAGTTGTCGCGCTTGTCTGGAGTTGTCTTCCGGAGGACGACTCTACATGGGCAACATCATTTGATAAAGCCGCATCGGTAACAGTACCTGCCAATGTTGCCTTCATTAAGGATGTATCAGAAGCTGCTGATCTGCCCATTGGTTTGTTGGGAAAAAGCGAAGCCAAGGATATTAAATCAGTAGAACTTTTGGTGACGTTTTTCGCCAGTGGTGAAACAATAGATCCCGAAGCCGATGGTGAAGAATTGACTGAAGTGAGTAGCTACCCGACTACGGTATCAATCACTGAAGCTCAACTATTAAGTTTAGCTGACAAGACCAGTGTTGATGATCTCAACCCCGGTGATAGCTGGATTGTTAAATATAAAGTGAACCTCACCAATGGCACGACTTTAACAAATGCTATAAAAACAAATATATCGTTTACCTGTGCTTCCGATTTGGGTGGTGATATTGATTTTGTTACTACCAATATCACTGCAGGCGATGGAGGCAATGCTGGCGCATGTAGTGCCAGTATTTCAGGAACCATTTCCTTTGATGATCAGGGAGGTGGTATTTATGCCATTTCAGATGCTACGTTTGGCCAATATGATTGTGCGTGGGATGATAATCCGGCAACAGGTGTCTCCTTAGTGGACATTTGTGGTAAGCTTACGCTTATTGGCTCTGACCAATATGGCCTGATCTACTCCATTTCAATTGTTAGTAATGATGGAACCGATTTGGTTATTGATTGGGAAAATGATTTCGGTGATAGTGGAAGAACTACATTAACCAGAACCGATGGTAATGAATGGCCTCTAGGTTTAAGTACAGACTAAGTTGTATTAAATCTAATCCTTGAAAAGCCGCTCCCTCAGCGGCTTTTCTCATTTATACAAAACACTTTGCCTGGTGGTTTGAGATTAATAGAAAAATCCGGATGAGATATGTTTTAACAAGTATTCATTACTCCATTTGGTCAGTCTGTTAGCATAGACAAACACAATTTCTGTAGACGGAATTGATGAACTTGCTTGCATCGTTTAGGTAATGTTTTTCACTTTAGTGAACAATGTGTTTGTCTTTTATCACCCTCAAATTGAGTTAACTGTTCACATTTTACGGCTAATTATATCGTAATCGACCATATTATTGAAATTTTCTATTGCATCCGTAATGTAGGTTTTTAATCTACTTCGCAGGGAATCTTTACTGCAACTTGACGAAGTTGCAGTAAGTAATCATAACAGTTGCTTATTTTTTAATTATGCGTTTAGCTTTTCGTTTTGCGGTCATTTTTTTTCTGCTCACACATTTTTCAATAGCCCAGAAAAATGAAGTTGATAGTATTGAAAATTATATCCGAAATGCTCCTGCTGATACAGCAAAGGTTTCGCTTGTCAACAAATTTGTTAGCACACTGCGCGATAAAGACAATAACCGTGCGTTACCATTCGCCATCGAGAATGTAACACTGGCCGAAAACCTGCAATTCAAAAAAGGCTTGGGTATTGCACATGAAAACTTAGGCTGGATTCAATACCGAAGAGGCGACTATACCAATGCCTTTGATCATTTTACAAAGGCCATGCACATTAGTCAGGAGCGTGTTGATGAAGCGGCTATTGCAAGATGCTGGATTGGTATTGCAGCGATAAACTTTGAACAAAAACAATTTGACATCGCCATTGAATACTTTAAGAAGGCCTATCGGTTTGGAAAGGAAACTGATAATTATGTAATTCAAGCACGAAGTCTCAACAACATTGCATTTGCGTTCTTAGAGATGAATCAACTAGATTCAGCCGAACAATATGCGATTCCGTGTACTAAAATTTCTATACAACAAAACAATTCTTATTTGATTGGCTTTGCCAACAGAACGCTGGGTGATATTTCATTTCGCAAAAAAAATTTTGACAAGGCTATCGAATACTACCTTAATGCCCTTGAGATGGGTGATGAGTCAAAAAACATTTTTATTCTAACCTCAACAAACCATAGGTTAGCAAAGGCCTACCTATTTACCAAACAATTTGAAAAGGCTAAACTCCTCGCAACCAAAAACATTGCACTCGCAAAAGAACATTCCTATCAGGATGATCTTGAAAAGAGCTATAAGATCCGATCTGAAATTGCACATGCCCAAAAGAATATCAATGACGCATTTCTATATCAATCGCTTTATACACATCTCCATGATTCGCTTTACGACACACGCAACAATGAATATCTCACATTGATGCAAACCCGATTCGATACAGAAATAAAGCAGGCACAGATTGAATTATTGACCAGAGACACTCAGCTAAGAGAAGAAGCGTATCGTCAGCAAAAAGTATGGACGTATTTTTTTATTGGCTGCTTAAGCCTTGTGCTGATTATGCTTTTTGTTTTTTTGTACAGCAACAGATTGATCAGGAAAGCATACAGTCAATTAAAAGTAAAGAATTCTGAAATCTATCGCCAGTCTGAGCAATTGCGTAATCTGAATACCACTAAGGATAAATTGTTTTCCATCATTGGTCATGACCTAAGAAGTCCTGTCGCCAGTTTAAAAGGATTGATGGATATAATAAGTCTTAACAATCTATCGCCCAAAGAATTTGCTGATGTAACAAAGAGCTTAAAACGAAATTTAGATTCAGTTTACGAAGACCTCGACAATCTATTGCTTTGGGCACAAACACAATTGAATGGTATTCACGCTGTACCCGAAGTGGTGTACATAAAGCCCCTAGTAGAAGAAAAGATTTCCATGTTTACTGAATCAGCACGCCTAAAGGAAATTACCTTAATTAATGAAATAGAGGGAGATGTTGCCGTATGGGGTGATATCAACCAATTGAAACTTATCTTTCGAAACCTATTAAACAATGCTATTAAGTTTAATCGTGCAGGTGGAATGATTCGAATTCATCTAAAAGAATCTTCTGAACATGTTGATATTTCGGTAACCGATTCAGGTGTTGGTATTGATAGCACTGATCTTGGTAAGTTATTTAATGCAGAGACTCACTTCACCCGACTGGGTACAAAAAAAGAGAAAGGTTCTGGCCTTGGACTTTTGCTTACCAAGGAATTTGTAGAATGCAATGGCGGAACCATCACCGTTACGAGTGAGTTAGGCAAGGGTTCCACCTTTACATTTTCATTGAAACGGGTTTTTACAGAGGTTAGTGTACGTGAAGAAACTGTACGTTCTTCATCCTTTTAATTTTGCCAGCTCACCTTCATAGAATTTCAAGTTACCTTTCTGATCGGCAGGTAAATTCTTAATTACAATTTCCCAATTCTTAATTCCATTCTTCTTATCACCTAAAGCGGTGTAGCCCCTGGCCAGACCTACATAGGTAGTAAAGGTGTCCTTAGGATTTAATTGTTTGTTGAGTTTAAAAACTTCAAGCGCCTTTTCTTTTTTACCGGCAGCGAGTAAGGTTCTTCCGTATTGATGAATAGATTGCACGGTAGCCGTTGGATGCTTTATAGCCTTATCCATACTGGCATCTGCTTCGGCAGTCTTGCCAAGAGCATCTAGCACCATTGATTTTGTTTGGAGGGTATTAAAGTTTTCCACACCAATAAAAGGCATGCTTACTGCAGCGTCAGCCCACGTTAGTGCTTCGTTTAAATTAACTTTATGCAAAACACAAAACTGAGCAGCACTCGCCCAATTCTGATAATTAAAACCAGTGTATGCACGAAGTTCTTTACGCATCTCCGCTACATATAATTCATTTACATTAGGCACTTCTATTTTAAACGGAACACGCTTTTTTTCCCATTGCAAATACGCTGTTGCTGATGATGGGCCGCGATCATCAAAGCCATAGGTAAGCCATTCTGTAAAGGGAGCTTCAACCGCATTTGCCGGCACACGAAGAGCATCTTCTTTTGCATCATAGGTATAGCTTCCCCAACTAGTCGAGTTGTTGGAAAAAATCCAGTTCCACTCACCTTCCTTCTCTACATCCAAAAATACTCCATACGTTCCGGACTTAATATCTTTACCGCCTACCTTAACATCATGTGAAAAAGTGATGGTGGTATTTTCATTTGAACCCGCTCGCCACGGAGCAGCTTTCGAAGTTCCAAAACCTTGATCGATAAATCCATAATGAACGAGCTCACCCCAAATGTGACCAGTTCGATCTTCTCCTTGCGCCCCATGAACATTAGGGCTGTTGTAGTCAATAGTAACTTTTACCAACCCAATATTTTGGGATATGGTTGAATGTTGATTGTCACCACTGGGTGGTTGAGTAAGTTCTTGCGAAAAGCAAAAAAATGATCCAAGCATGAGAAGTAAAGAGGTAATGATTTTTTTCATATTGAGTTAAAGATTAGTGAAAGTGAATAGGAAAGTAAACGATTGAAAAGAGAATGAGGTCTCCCCTCATTCGCGGTATTTATACTGACTTACCGTGTTTAGGTTTATGCGGTACTAAAACCTGAAGAGTGGACGGTAATACTTTAACCTCAAACGAATCGTCTATGCCACACGGTTCGCCATCGATATGATATGATATAGGTATTGGTGTTTTAAGACGAAAGGAAGAAGCTGTCAATGTTTCGCAAAAAGTGGATTTTTCAATATCGCCAGTAAACATGGCATAAATAAAATCGGCTCTATAGGCCGGCACTTTTTTTAATATGGCAACTTGTAACAATCCATCGCACACCGATGCTGCAGGAGCGATGCGTGCATTGTTTCCATATTGAGAAGAGTTTGCAATGGCAACAATAAATGCTTTTTGATTGATGTGTTGATTATCAATTGAAAGTTCGAAACTGAATTCTTTAAACTGAATATATTCCTGAATGATAAGCTTTGCATATCCAGCCAATCCGCGTTTCGTTTTTCCACCAAAGAGATTAGCAATATGACCATCGAAACCAATACCCGATACATTGAGTGAAAGTTTTCCATTCACGGTAAAGGTATCCATCGCCAACACACGGCTGTTAAATAAATCTGTAAGCGCTTCCTTTATTTTTAACGATATACCCAAGTGCCTTGCCAATCCATTTCCTGAACCACGAGAGATGACACCCATCGGAACATGAGAACGAATCAATCCCTGTGCAACTTCATTTACAGTACCATCACCACCAACAGCAATAACATATTGAAAGCCTTTTGTGATTGCTTCACGCGCAAGTTCGGTGGCGTGCCCACGACTTTGGGTAAACTCTATTGTGCATTCAATATCGTTTGCTTCGCAAGCATCAATCATCAACCCCTCCACTTCGGGCTGAAAACCTCCACCCGCGTATTTATTGACAATGAATAATACCTTCTTAACTTCGCTGTTCACGCTTCAAGGTTAATCAATTTATGGAATCGGATTTTTATTTACATCGAAAATTAATGTTCAAAGCCTGGAATAAAGAAACAAAATTGTTGATGCGACTCAACGCCATTGATTGTGTGCGCGGAGAATTAAAGAAGAATAATCATACCCTACTCCAGTTTACAGGTCTATACGATAAGCACGAAGAAGAAATTTACGAACTGGATGTTCTGCTGATCAACAATATAAAGAAGGTAGCAACCTGGAGCGTGGAGCGAAATGGCTGGAATCTTACTTCTCTAACGGATTCAACTTTAAGTGAACCTCTCGTCAAGCCAATCGCATCACAGGCAGTACGCATTTGCAATTACTTTGAAACAGAAGAAGGTAATCTTACCAGCTGAGCAAACTTTGTATTAGGACATTCATGGCTTTGAATTGATTTGCTTATTTGAAAATCCAAGAGTTACCGGTCTCCAGTTACCGGCAACTGGAAACCGGTAACTCTTACATTATTTTGAAAATTACCTATGCTTACTTCAGGCTCACTTTTTCCTGAATGTATTTCACAGCCTGATCAAAAGTTTGAAGCTTTTCAGCATCATCATCCGGAATGCGGATATCGAAGGTTTGTTCAAACTCCATCACGATTTCAGCATAATCGAGTGAATCGATTCCTAAATCCTTCACAAAGTTTGCATCGGGGGTAATTTCTGATTCAGCAATGCCGAGTTTTTCTGTTAGTATCTTGGTGACTTTAAGCGGAATGTCTTGCATAGCGGAGTTAATGATTGCGTAAATGTATTAAATCTGCTTTTGCCTAACAAATCGCTAGTCGCTATCCGTTAATGGTTAATCGGGTGAGTGGGTTTTGTGTTTGGTCTGAAACTGGGCTTGTAAGCAGCAGCACGAAATCCAAACACCCAAACCTTGAACCTTAAGACGATTAGCAGATAACGATTAACCATTAACAGCATACGGCTCAGAATCGCATAAAAAACTCCGTTCCCTTCCCTACTGTTGATTTAACGGTTAGCGTTCCCTGATGCTGACGCATGATTTGTCTCGATAAGCTAAGACCAATACCCGAGCCTGTTTTCTTGGTTGTAAAGAACGGAATGAAAATTCGATCCAACGCTTCAGGCTCAATACCGGTACCATTGTCCTTTATCGAAATAACAGGACGCGTCTTTTCATTTAAGGAAGCTTTGATTACAATTTCTTTATTCTCTGATTCATCAAAAGCCTGAATCGCATTTCGCAATAAGTTAATAAGTACCTGCTCTATCAAATTACGATCGGCTGAAATGGTAAGGTCTTCAGGATACACTTTTACAATAAGCTGAATACCTTTCTCTGTAAGATCCTTGCGGTGTAGCATCGTCAATTCTTCTAACAAACGCGTAATATCAATATCAACAGGTCTTGGTTTTGGGATACTGGTGAGGCTTCTGAACTCTTTTACAAAATGGATAAGGCCTTCACTCCGTTTACTTATGGTTTGCAGAGAAAGATGAATATCATTGAGTTGATCTTTTGAAAGTTGTACATCAACGCCTGCTAAAACATGTGGCTTCAATTCTTCCTCCACCACTCCTGCTAAAGAGGAGATTGGCGTAACTGAATTCATTATCTCATGCGTTAACACGCGCACTAAATTTTGCCACGCTTCCATTTCCTTTTCTTCCAATTCATTTTGAATATTCTGAATAGAAATCAGTTTGGCATTTTCTCCGCGCAAAGTAAGTTCAATCGCATATACAGAAAGCTGCAATAAATCCTCTCCAGCTTTTACACGAATAAGTTCGCGTCCCCCTGTTTTTAATTTCTCAAAGACGATTACGAGCGGTTCATGTGCTTCGCGAAGGTCATTCAATGTGTTGGCATGGTTGGCTTTTAAAAGTTTTCTGGCAGCTCTGTTAAATATTTCAATCTTTCCATCTTCTTTAAAAACAAGCAGACCAATACCGGCATGCATCACAATATTTTTGAAGAACAGAAACTCAGAATCTTTTTCTCTGCGGGAATTCCGTAAATTGGTCAACGCCTGATTTAATTCATATTGCAGTCTCAATACAGAAATATCTTCGCTTTCCGTTTTAAACGAATAGTTTGTTTCATCAAACTTAATGGAGTCAATAAAGGCAGCGACATTTCCATTCGATCGATCGAGGTAATCAGTCAGGAGTTTTACCTGATAGGCACTTAATGCCAAAAAGATCAAAGAGAAAGCCCAATCACCTCGCGAAAAACTAAAAAAAGAAAATAAAAAAATAGACGCAGCCAGAAAGGCGACTCGTGGTACTAACGGAGATTTCCAATTGAACTCTATCATTTGAGAGCCAAAATATTTCTTCCTTAAATCCATAAACTGGTAAGCATAAAGCAAGTATACGACAGATACTCAATAAAGATCGACTTAATAATCAAAGTTCTCAAAGGGACTTTGTTCGGACAATGTTCGGTTTTGAAACTCCAATCGACCAATACTGTTACCACAGAAACAATAATTCCTTTTTTTGTTTTTTTTCTTCCGATATTTCTAAACGATTTTACTGAGAAAGTAAATCGAAAATCATTTTAAAATACCTGCTTTAAACATGAAATACTTTTGTGTTACATGCTTTCTTTTTCTTTCGCTTTCTGTGCATGCTCAACAGCCTCTTGAAATAGATGATGCCATTGATGAACGAAATTTTTTGCTCAATGAACTAACGTACTACATTGACGAAACCAACTCCATCACGTTTTCACAGGCTACGTCAACCGGATTCTCAAACCGATACCAAAAACATGAATCATATCAAAACAAAGATTTCAAAACCAATGCATCGTATTGGATCCGCTTTCCGGTTCGGCATACTGCAAATTCAAAAAAAATATGGCTGTTTGAATTTTACGATCAGACCATCGATTACATAGAGGCTTACATCCCTCAGGAAAATGGTTCGTACCGTGGCGTTGTAATGGGCGATACACAACCGTTTGACAAGCGCACCTTTCTTCATAAAAACTTCGAGATTCACCTCGATATGAAATCGGATACAGTTGTCTATTATTATTTCAATGTACGTTCGCACGACTTTGCTGATATCCGGATTGGGTTTCGATCGGTTAACTGGTTTATTTATTATGCCCTTAATGAATACTTTTTGTTTGGTACGTTCTATGGGATGATCCTCATCATCATCCTTTATAATTTCCTGGTGTTTCTTGCCATTCGCGAAATAAAAAATATCTATTACATTTTTTACCTGTTAAGTGTTGCAGCATACGCCTTTAGTCTGGATGGTATTGGGTTTCAATATGTATGGTACAATAAACCGCACTGGAATGATTACATGCTCGGCATCACACTCTATAGTGTGATTATTTGGGCCCTGATTTTTACCCGTAGATTTTTAAGTACCCGAGCCAATGCTCCGTTGCTCGACAAAGCATTGAAACTTATGATCGTATTGCGCACAATTATGTTTGTCGTTGAGCTTTTCTTCTTTCCACAATTTTTCGCTTATCGCAGTCTTGAAATCATTCCGCTTTCGCTGATATTTTACACGGCCATCAAAGTATGGTCTGGTGGCTACAGACCCGCGCGATTCTTCGTGTTTGCTTATGGACAGCTCTTCATTGGTTTCTTTCTCAGAACATTAGTCTATCTTAATGTTCTGCCCTTCACTACACTTTCACATTATAGTCTGCACATCAGTTTCGTACTCGAAATGCTCCTGCTCACGTTCGCGCTTGGCGATAGAATTCAAATTCTGAAAGACATGCGCGACCGGGCGCTCAAGCGGATTATCCATCAGCATGAAGTGAACATGAAATTAAAAGACAAGGTAAATCGTGAGTTGGAGGAAAAGGTGCAGGAGCGAACACTTGAATTGAATGATAAGAATCACTTACTAGAAGAAACCAATCATAAACTAGAACGCCAATCCATCGAAATCAACCAGATTAACTCCATTCTGGATCTTGACAATTGGAAACTCAAGAACAGCATTAAGGAGGTATTGAATGAAAGACTCATGGAAAAAACCATGGATTACAATCAATTCAAAACATTGTATCCAGACGGACTAGCCTGCGATCGTTTTCTTGAGAACCTAAAATGGGAAAAGGGCTTTCACTGCCGAAAATGCAATAATGAAAAATACTTTGATGGCGCTCAGAAGTTCTCCAGACGATGCTCGCGGTGTGGTTATAATGAATCTATTACCGCCTATACCATATTCCACAGCATTAAATTCCCAATTGAAAAGGCATTTTATATAGCCTATCTCACCGTTACTGGCAATAAGGATATGACTCTGGATAGCCTTGCTACACAACTTGGATTGCGCCTTAACACCGTGTGGAGCTTTAAACACAAGGTTCTGGACAGTATTGCAGAACTTCATAAAAGAGGCAAAAAACCAGTTGCCTCAAAGTGGGAAGAGGTAATTTTTACGGAATTCACAACCAGCTCAGTTCAGACAAAATCAATCTCAAGAAATTTGAAGATCAAGACTTAAACAAGGATTGTTATTTATGATTTTTAAGTGCAAAAAGCAACGGCCATAAAGCCCAAAAACCAGCAGAAAACGATTGTAATTAATGTTTTTTAAGTGCAAAAAAGCAATATAAAAAACACTAGTATACTCCTTCAAAATTGTCAGATTTATTAAAAAAATCATTCTATTTCCTTGACTCCTCCTTAATTTAGTTCTGTACGCAGCTAAAATTCACAAACGCTGTTGCACAACAATGCTTATGAGGAGAATTTTAATGGTTTTTATATCAATTCTAGCAACATCCTCCGTCTTCGCTCAACCCAAAACAGTGAAAGGAACAGTAACTGACGCTGAAACTGGGCAAGGCCTGCCGGGAGTCAATGTTATTGTTAGCGGTACTACTAATGGTACCACAACCGATATTAATGGTGAATTCTCTATTGAGCTTGCTAATAGTGAAAACAGCTTGAGTTTCACATTTGTTGGCTATAAGACTATTACAGAGCCAGTGGGCGACCGTACAGTAATAAATGTAAAGCTTGAAACGGATACCCAAATACTTGACGATGTTGTGATTGTTGGATACGGTACACAAAGAAAGACTGATTTAACGGGTTCAATATCTTCTCTTCGCGGTAGTGATCTCACCAAAATTCCATCTCCAAATCCCACACAAGCACTTCAGGGAAAGGTAGCTGGTGTTCAGGTAACAAATGCTTCCGGTGCACCAGGGTCTCAGCCAATAGTGCGCATCAGGGGAGTAGGGACTTTCAACAATGCCTCTCCTATTTATGTGGTGGATGGCGTTATTCTGGATGACATTAGTTTTTTAAGTTCCAACGACATTCAATCGATGGATGTTTTAAAAGATGCATCGGCCACCGCCATTTACGGTTCGCGTGGAGCGAATGGGGTTATCATTGTTACAACCAAGCAAGGTAAAAAAGGAGAAAGTGCTCCGGTCATAAATTTTACAACTGAATACAGTATTCAAAACCAACAAAAGAAAATCGATCTGCTCAACGGAAAAGAATATGCTACCATTCGAAACGAGATTACACCGACCTATAACAATGTTGATTTAGTTCCGAACACCGACTGGCAAGATCAAATTTTTACAACTGCCGCCATTCAAAACTATCAACTCTCTGCTTCAGGCAGCTCAGATAAAATCCAATATTATGTTGGTGTTGGATATTTCAAACAGGATGGAATTATTCCAAAATCAAGTTACGAACGCCTCACGATCAGACTCAACAATATCTATCAACTATCAAAATCAATTCGGTTTGGAAACAATATCACATTTGCTCCATACCGTCAACAAAACACAAATGGCAATGTTGTTTTTACTGCGTACCGTGC
>DAIQPD010000118.1:0-12108 GCA_036787535.1 Chryseolinea sp. | reverse complement strand
ACGGTGGTTTGGGAGTCATGCCATTTATATTAGGGGGATGAAGTAGTAAAAAAAACAGGTAACTAATCCGTCTGATAAATTACCTGTTAATAGATTCCCTGCCCTTAATGGGGTAGGAATTCGAGTATAAATATTTATTTTATTAAATTGTATTAATAATCAAACAAATACAAAATGAATTCACTTGCAAGTTATCAGCAATCAGTTAACGACATGGTTCGTGAAATGGATGAAGCGAAATTGATGCAGCATCAATTGAAAGAAGCGGAACTTAAAGAGAAGAGAGCAGTTCAAGAATTGAAAGAGAAAGAAATGCAAATGGAATTACTTCAATATCAATTGAAGGAAGTAGATAATAATTCTAAGGTTTTAAGTCAAGAATTAAAAGATAAGGAATTGCAAAGAGAATTGATAAAAATACAATTAGCAGAAGCAAAGAAAAATAAATGGTATTTGGTCGGTGGTTCAGTTCTTATTTCTTCAATATTCCAATTTGTGATTTCTAATTTTGATAGAGTACTTGGATGGTTTAAGGAGTTATTTTAGTCTGGTTTAATACCATACTTATCAATCAACTTTCTCTTGTAAGCAACATCTTTAAACAGTTTTGGATCATAATGATTCGATGAATCTCTCTTGCCAGAATGACCAACGAATGTCATGATCAGTTCCTTTGGCATTTCTTTGAATTTAAAAATAGGGTAGATACTATGTCGAGCATACAACGAACTAAAATCGTCTTCAATAGAAATCTTGACCGTTGTCATCTCCCCTTTCGCATCACGTTGCTTATCTTTTACCCTACGTTTAAAAATACCGATTTCTTTAGCCATCAATTTTAATGATTTGTTAAAATGTGATTCATTAGGCTCGCATGATTTGCCAATCTTACTAGTGTAGAACGGGATTTGATAATCGTATTTCTTTAGAATCAAATCCGTGTAATTATTAATCGGGTTCGCCATCTCCTTTAACTTTTGATTGTGCGAAGTATAATATGCAACATATTTACCGCCATAACCATCTTCTTCAATATGAAGTGAACCTCCTGTTTTTACTTTATCAGGTCTGAATTCGTTAATGCGCAAACCCCCGAACATTAAAAGTAAAATGAACCTATCACGTGTTAAATTTAATTCATCAGTTGAGAAATTGAATTTCAAAAGTTCATCCAATTCCGGTTTGGTGATAAACTTTTCATCTTGCGTAAGGGTGTCAATATTTTTTAATTCTGATTGCGTATAAAATTCTTTAATGTTGATCTGCTTTAAGTCAATAAGTGGTAGTCGTTTTAAAGCACTTAGTTTGTTTACAGCATCTTTATACCACTTTAATACATCAGCATATCTATCTTTAGTGTAGAATATCCTTTTACCCTTGAATGTGTCTTTAGTTATGTTAGTCGGATCAACACCTCTAAAGTTCGTATCCTTTACACCGTTCCTAAATATGTAATGCAAAAATGATTTACTCCATTCAACAGAAAAGTCTTTTACATGGGATGGTGGTTCCACGTTTGCCTTGTATTCAAGAAGCCTCCATAATATTGATGGTTTATTTATTTGATTCGGAAATTTTGTATAAAACCCGCAAATGAAGATTTGAAAAATATTGTCTTTGTCGAATTCACCTAACTCAAATTTTTGATCTACTGATAATAATGATTTACGATAATCTTTTTGGCTCTGTTCAACCTCGTCCTTTAGCTTTAATATATACCGTTCATTAACCTCGCTTGTGTCAATATTGAATTTTTTAATAATTTCAGGATCGTAGACAAAACCTTTCTTTAATCG
This sequence comes from Chryseolinea sp., assembly GCA_036787535.1. Classification (GTDB taxonomy): domain Bacteria; phylum Bacteroidota; class Bacteroidia; order Cytophagales; family Cyclobacteriaceae; genus Chryseolinea. Next base: position 10,312 of record DAIQPD010000118.1, on the reverse strand, counting down.
TTTTTGATATTCATTTAAGACAGTCTTGTCAATTCTTACGTATTCCGTTTTTTTCTCGTATAGTTTATTACGAATGAGCGGTGGCAAAACAATCTTCATCAGGTCGTCAATTCGATCGTTTTCATTTGCATAGGTGGCAGACAAAATAATTTCCATATCGTGGTATCTCGAAACAAGTTTTAGGTCGGGGTTTTCTAAGAATTCGTTTTTGAACCGTTGATATATTTCAGGATTTAATTGTTTTGGAAAATCATCTAACGACAACGGGTCAATAATTCTTTCAACCTTTTCTTCTGCAATTACCTTGAATTCACCTTCAACTTTGGTGACCTTTTCAGTTGTAATTATTTTCTCCTTTAGGTTTGTTGCCCTTAACTCATTATATAGGTCTGTTGGAATGTTCTTAAAGACAGGTACGTCCAAGTACTTTATTCTTTGCTTCTGCCATGACTTTAAAGATTCACCATATAAGTGTTTCTCGAAGACCTGCTTTGTTGCGTTGGGGTGTTGTTCAGCATAATGTGAAACCTCTAACTGAATTGAACGGATTCTCTCATTAATTTCAATGAGTTGATATGCCTCATATCCACCTTTTATTTCGTCATCGCTCCAATATATAGGGAATGCCTTCAACCGAACACCATCTTGAAGATAGATATAGACATCAGTTTGCTTGTATTTTTTGTCTTTACCCTTGGCGTTCGGAGTGCATCTTATATTGACATAAAGTCGATCATCCTTTAGTAGTGCATGTGGATCGAGCCTTGCCTTGACATTAAAATGATTGGTTTTGATTGTTCTCTTGCCCATGACAGCAAAATTAGGTGATCAGAAAATTGACATATTACCCCGGCAAAAAAATCGGATATTACCCCTTTTTTGTTACCCCTTAAATATAGCCTTTTCTTACCCCTTTTCAACTTTAACACCCTGAAAAGTGCTTAAAATACATGAAAATGATGTTTTAAGCCTACCCGTCCAGACCGCACAAAAGCCTCATTTCGAAAGAATTGAGGCTTTTTGCTTTTTTGAGGCAGGTGTTTTATAATTAATAGCCCTCCAAAGTCCCCATCCTTGACGCTGAACTTCAAAGAGCAATCACCCAAAAGTCCCCGTCATTGCGAGGAAGCTTCCACACTCTCAATATCTATCAAGAAACTATACGCTGACGTGGCAATCCCCAACTATGAAGTGCAACAGAACGCGTTCATATTCTAAAATCTATTTCTAAAACCAACTCCTAATTCCCCGCCACCATCTCCTCGGACTATACCACGGATACCGCACACATACTCCGCCCACTACAATTACTTCAGATGCCAATGCGGCATCATACTTCATAATAATACTAATATCTTCATGCGGTTGATCAGTCATCACCACATATTCAGAAGTCTCCATTCCAATAAAATTAAAGACGATGATTTCGGATGCCTTGGGATTTTTTAGAGTGAATACAAATTTTCCATCCGCATCACTTACCATTCCCTCCGATGTTCCCTTACGGTTTAAATTCACACCCGGCATGGTAGATCCATCTTGATCTGTTATTATACCACTCACTACAAGAGCAGTGTTCGGTTGAACATGGGCTACTTTACCGATTTTAGAATCAGGTTGAACCTGCTCAACATCAGCTTTTGGTTTTGGTGTTTGAGCCGAAGCTTCCCGCGAAGCAATCAACACCAGACTCGTAAGCCCAACCGAAAGCCATCGACTCACCATCGATCGGTTCGGTTCATACGGATACACTTTCAATTGCTCTTCTTTAAACCTGCCACAACTATTCGCAGACGGCTTTTGAAAATACGCCTTCAATTGTTCTTCACTCCAGTTCGTAAAATCAATTACTTCTTTCTGGCACGAAGTACAGAATCCACCTTGTGCTGTAGATGTAAATGAATTCCACTTTTCATGACAGGGCTTGGGGATGGTGAGTTGAATTTTCTTTTGCATGACGTTAAGAGTTGGTACAGAATTAGGATGCAGGGGAGGGGGAGATTCCATAAATGAAAGTTATTTTACTAGAATTTTGCACTTTTCCCTTCAGAGAAAGATCACGGTGTTAGAAACCAGTGATTGACGGGAGAAATAATACTAACTGGTGAGTCTATCTTAGAGGATTAAGCTCTCCTTTTATTACCTATCAAGTCTTTTAACACAGCCTATGTCTGATGTCAAGTTTGAAAACTTGAATCAGTTTAAAGACACCAGTCTCGCCATCGCCCAAGCCTACGCAGGAAGTGTGGCGCCAGAGTGGACAGATTAGAAACCCGCCAGCGTCCCCGAAACGGGAGACACTTCTGAGAAAAATGTTTTAGTTTTAGAAACTCGAAAAATGGAATCGATGAGTAGAACCCGGATCGTATTTTCAGTTGTGTTTTTATTGTCTGGTGTTTCTGCGAAGGCACAGTCAATACATCGGGATAGCATTGCTGGCGTATGGACTTGTGTAGAAGCTAAACTGCCAGAGGGTTTAAAAATTCCTGCCGAAGAAGTGGAGGCCATAAATATGTTAAAGTTGGCCATCGTTAAGTCCAAATTTCTTTTTAAGACCAATGGATTGTTTGAGTGGCAATTCCAAAAAGATGCGCCAGCCGTTTTTCAGCAAATCGATTTCCTCAACAATCAAAAGTGGTCCGTTGATTCGAACAAGCGCATGATTTATATTGGCGCGCCAAGCGAGAATTTGATGCAGATAATAATCCATGAAAAGGAGGGAATAGTCTATTTTGTAATTCCAGACACACCTTTATTGTTGCGAATGAAAAAGGAGTGAGTTTTCAAACTGACGTGTATAGGCAAAAGCTGAGCATTTGTTTGCCTGGTGTGTTTCCGAACTTGCACGTCATTGCGAGGCACTGGCTCACCTACCCAGGGTAGAAGAAAAGAAAATGTTTCTTGGCGTCACGTTTATGATCAATGGCAAAATGTGCATGAACATAAGTGGCGAAGAGCTGATGTGCCGCTTCGATCCGGCCTTACATGAAACGATATCCGAAAAAAATGGCTTCCGAACCATGATCATGAAAGGACGCGAATACAAAGTCTTTGGTTACGTTACGCAGGATGCCATCAAATCAAAAAGGGATTTCGACTTTTGGATCAACCTGTGTCTGGAATTTAACAGCAAAGCCAAAGCTTCAAAGAAAGTAAAGAAGCCTATGAAGAAGACCGCTAAGAAAACAACTACGAAAGTGGCAAAGAAGAAAAAGTAACAGGTCTCAACAAAGTCAGGTGGTGGATGAAACGTCATAGAATCAGCTCACATCTTACCGTACGTTTCGCTTCCCAAGGAGACTAGCTCTTCCGCACATAAATAGACTTGAGTGCCATTGCGCCAAAGCCGTCTACCTTGCAGTCAATGTTGTGATCACCATTCGTGAGTTTTATATTTTTCACTTTGGTGCCCGCCTTAATGGGTTTAGGAGCACCCTTCACGGGCAGGTCTTTAATCAGTACCACTGTATCGCCATCTTGCAACACATTGCCATTGGCATCTTTTACTAGTAAAGTATCGCTATCCTCAACCGGGCTTACTGTTTCGGCAATTGCTTCAGGGTTCCATTCGTGGCCACACTCGGGGCACATCATAGACGTGCCGGTAGGATATCCATAAAGAGACTGACATTTGGGGCATTGTGTTGATTCTGGCATTTCGTTTTTTTCTGCAAAGATACCGAAAGTGGTATCCGAAAACACGCGCAATGATTCAGATTCATTTATGATCATTACCCTTGTCTGGCGCAAGCCCTCCCTGCATGTCTCGGAAAAGTCTACCTCTGATAATTTTTTTTAATTCAGACTTGACATTTTGAAAATATGATTTTTTTTTAGCGAAAAAATGGAAAGGGATATCGGCAGATGGCTGTGTCCCTGAAAAGCCTATTAACTAATATTTGCGCCATTACTTAATAAACTTTTTGTTATGATGTCTAGACGTAATTGTATTGCTAACCAAATGAGCAAAGGGATGAATTTCCTGTCTTTTTTAGTGCTGATTATTTTTTTCGGTACGCCTACTTTACTGAGTGCCCAGGCTTCAAAGAAGGAGTCGACCCTTACAGCAAAACTTATTAATATTGAAGCGGCTGTGCATGAAACGTTCCGGTATAATGCCACCCTTCACAACGGTCTACCTGAAGCATTCGTCTTTGAATTGGAAGCCCAAATTCCGCAAGGATGGAGTGTGGTATTTCGCGCCCGTGGAAGTCAGATTACTTCACTTAATATGGAGGGCAACAAGAGTGAGGAGATCACCATCGAAATCAGCCCATCCTACAGTGCTGGTCCTTCGAAGTACAAAATCCCCGTTACTGCTTCTACGCTACGAGATACGCTTCAACTGAATCTCGAAGCTGTTGTAAAGGGTTCGTACAGCATAGAACTCACCACGCCTACCGGACGATTGAGTGATCATATCACAGAAGGAGAACGAAAAGAAATTCATTTAGTGGTTAACAACACGGGAACATTGCCCTTGAACGATATTTCTTTATCGGCACAAACACCGGCTCAATGGGGTGCTACTTTTGAGCCAGCCAAAATTGAGCAACTCTTGCCAGGCAAAACTGTTGATGTTGTAGCCAAGCTAATCGTACCGGATAAAACGATAGCAGGTGATTACATCACCACCTTCAACGTGAAAAATAACCATAAGAGTGCTCAAACGGTTTTCCGGATGACTGTTAAAACATCCTTGCTTTCCGGATGGATTGGCATTCTTGTAATCTTATCGGCAATCGCTCTTGTTGCCTACCTCATTCGTAAGTACGGCAGAAGATAAACTATCCGATGGCAACAATGGAAAATCCTATCATAGAGTTGAGGGGGTTAACAAAGTGTTATGGCTCCATCAGGGCTGTTGACGATTTGAATCTCAGCATACAAAAGGGAGAAATTTTTGGTTTACTGGGACCCAATGGTGCCGGGAAAACAACGACCATCCTGATGATTCTGGGACTCACAGAGCCTACCTCGGGCTCGGCATATGTTTGCGGATATGATGCCACCACAACACCCATTTTAGTAAAGCGAAAAGTTGGTTACATGCCCGATAGCCTCGGCTTTTACGATACCATGACGGCTCTTGAAAACCTCATGTATATCGGTGAGCTCAATGGAATTTCACCCTACGAGAGTAAGGAACGTGCCCTTAGCATCATGCAGGTAGTGGGTCTTGAGAATGACATGAACAAAAAGACCTCCACCTATTCACGCGGAATGAAACAGCGCCTTGGGTTGGCCGATGTACTCATCAAACAACCGGATGTTGTTATTCTTGATGAACCTACATTGGGAATCGATCCCAGCGGTGTTCGGGAGTTTCTCGGACTTATTCGTCAATTGAGTCGTCAGCAAGGTCTCACCGTTCTGCTCTCCTCTCATCATCTGCACCATGTCCAGCAAGTCTGTGACCGGGTGGGCATCTTTGTGAAGGGAAAGCTGATGGCCGAAGGAAATATGGATACCCTATCGAAAAATCTTTTCGAAGAAAAATCCTTCGAAATCCGGATCACCGTAATGAATAATTTAACACTCCCCTGGGAGCACGAAGCTGAATTTCTCTTATTGAATTCAATTAAGCAGGCCGTTGTGGGTGATCATGAAATTAATGTCAGTTGCAGTAAGGACGTCACACCAGAGATTGTCAGATATTTTGTTGACAAGGGATACGATGTGATGGGCGTGCAACGGAAAGAGTATGGTCTTGATGACATTTATCAAAAGTATTTTGAGAGTAGTTTAAACTAGCAGGCACTTTATGATGAAGAATTTTATATTGTCGTTTGGAAAGCAGACTACCGAAAGCGTAGAAGTTCAGGGAAGTCCTTTTGGGGTGATGGTGCGAAAGGAAATTGCCGGTCATATCCGAAGTTGGCGATTCATCGTTTTGTTGATCGTTATTGCGTTTACATTTTGGGGATCCTTGTACGTATCCCTCACCAACATAAAAGACGCGGTGAATAATGCAAAGGATCCTGATCACTTGTTTGTATACCTCAAGTTGCTGACAACAACCGAGGGTAACTTGCCTCCGTTTCATGTGCTGCTCAGTTTTTTAGGCCCCTTACTGGGCATTGGTCTCGGCTTTGATGCGGTTAACTCCGAAAAACAGAATGGAACGCTCATCCGCATCATGGCACAACCTGTTTATCGCGACAACCTGTTGTTATCAAAATTCATAGGTTCTTTCATTCTGGTGAGTGTACTTTTTCTGGTACTAACGCTGCTCATGATTGGTGGAGGTATGCTGCTAACCGGAGTGCCCATTGAACCCGAGGAGGTTCTGAGGATTTTCAGTTTCACTATGATTTGCATCCTGTACGTTGGCTTTTGGCTTGGCCTTTCTATCCTTCTTTCCATCGCTTTCACTCAAGCGGCTACCTCGGCACTTACAGCCATTGGTATTTGGTTGTTCCTAACGGTGTTTTATCAGATTGTGATTAGTATGGTAGTCAAAGCGTCAGCGCCTCGTGCAGAATTACTTTCAGCAACCGGTATTCTTCATTACAATGAGCTGTTATTTCATTTGTTGCGCCTGACTCCCAGCCAGCTTTATACGGATGCCACGACTACCTTGTTAATGCCATATGTTCGTAGTTTAGGACCGATTACCATGGAACAAATGGCCGGAGCTATACCATCACCCTTATCCTATAAGGAAAGCCTTATGATCGTATGGCCACAGGTAAGTGGATTAGTAGCTACCACAGTAGTATGTTTCGCGGCCTCGTACTACTTGTTTATGCGCAGAGAAATCAGAAGTTAGCACTTGCGTGATTGGCTGCGGAAGCAATCCCCATTCAACACTACGGTGTGTGCACTCCTAATTATCTGATAAAACAACGGAACTGTGGACAGTCTGAACAAATCTGTCGAATAGCGTCAAACGAAACGCGCCAATCAGAGGCAAATAGCTATTATTGTATATTATACACTTTTAACCATTTGCCTAAACCCTCTAACATGCCTGCTACAATTTCCAACCTCTCTAAAACATATTTACTGGCTTGTCTGCTGGTAGTCTCGTCCTTTGCTATGGCGCAGGATGGCACAATCTATCCGCTTGAAGCACCTGCAGAGCCAAACGCTATTCTGCTTGGCACGGGTGGTGTTGAAGGCCAACCTGCTAAGGAAACCTGGTTTCGTCAGTGGGGAGATCCGATGGCACGAAACATTACTACTGCTACACTCACTCCATTCTTGCCCAAGCCAGGCAAAGCAAATGGTGCGGCCGTAATCGTAGCACCGGGTGGAGGCTTCAGATGGTTGTCACTCGGCAACGAAGGCTGGGAAGTTGCACAAGCACTGGCAGACAAAGGCATCGCGGCCTTCGTGCTGAAGTACAGACTTCAGCCCACCCCTGAATCGCTTGACGCATTCAAAGAGTCAATGAACCGAACCTTCGCTGCAGCAACACCTCCTGCCAATGCTCCTAAAGATGGCGCAGCCCCACCTCCTCGTCCAGCAATGGATCTGTCTAACCAATTGAACGATGCAGAGGCAGCCTATACCCTGATTTTGAAACGGGCTAAGGAATGGGGAGTCGACACCGCGCGCCTGGGCATGATCGGCTTTTCAGCCGGTGCTGGTCTCACCATGCACTCAACGCTTCACTCCAAAATTATGGAGCTTGACTTCATCGGACCGATCTATGGTGGTATGGGGCCCGTTGAGGTTCCGAAGAATGCGCCTCCCATGTTCAATGTAATTGCCTCTGATGATTTTCTTTTCCGCGGTCAGTTTGGTGTTATCGATTCGTGGTTTAAAGCAGGTAAGCCTGTTGAGTTTCACCTCTACCAGAATGGTGGCCACGGCTTCGGTCTTGGTAATCCGAATCGCACCAGCAACAAGTGGTTCGATGCGTTTATTTACTGGTTAGAGGTTAATCAATTTCTTGCTGATAATCCGAAGAAGTAGCCACAACATTTTGGCTTAGTAAGCTTGAAGTGGTTGAAAAGAAGAAACGGCTGATATACTATAAACTGTACTGGATTTTGAAAGGTAGGGAACACAATCCCTACCTTTTTTAATGTATGGTGTTGAATGTGAATTTTATTTATGCTGTTGCGTCCATGATCTGCAATTCTTACAGCCTATTCTATTCGCTATTTTTATTTTTACTTTCTGGCAGAGTCTCACATCTTGGAAGCTCTGGCGAAACCAACAAAAGCAATTATTCAATTATTCGATAAAAATCGTAGAATCACAATTAAAGAAGAGTGAGTGAAACCGTCAGCGTCTCGGAGACTGGAATCTGTTGAAAAAATGGATCCTAAAGATTTTAATATATTTATATAACAAACGTTTTATGATTAGAAAATTTTTCTACCTCGGTATAATCGTTGCCATACTATTCAGTTGCAAAGGCACACAAGAGTCAACATCAAAGTCGCAAATAAGCGTTGCCTTATCCGGGAGCATGACGGCTATTGAGATTTACTTTACAAGCTCAGATAGTGTGCGGGTTCAGTCATTCATCCAACGCATGCAAAACAAACTCCCTGGATTCTTAAAAATTAATCAGTTTCCAGATTCCATTGTCCATGATAGTTACATGGTGGAACGTGTCAATCACCTTACCGGTGAAATCACTGCGCCAGATGTTGAATACCTTAAGTTCGCAGGTCAGGGCTTAAGTGATCAGGAGATGCTCCAACTGCAAAATGCCAATAGTGTATTGATGATCACTTTCTTTGCCACCAGCGAAAATATTATTGAGAAGCAACGCAACATAACTTCCTTCATTGGTGAAGTAGTACAAAGTGAAAATAGTTTTATCGGAGACTTCAATACCCGCAGATACTACAGTGCCAGTTCATGGAAGAAACAACGGGTAGATGCATTTATTGGTAATTCGATGTTCCAGGAAATTACCTTGCATACCTATCGCGAAGGAGAATTTTGTCGCATCGTATCACTCGGTATGGGCAAATTTTGCTTACCCGATATTTCCATTAAAGACTTTGCCTGTGGAGATCAAAATACATTTGGTTCGTTAGTAAATGCAGTGGTCGCTACCTGGGTGAATAACCCGACTATGAATATTGACTCAACCTTATTAATAGACCTTCAAAATCTTACGGATGAAAACGTTAAGCAATATATTACGTCAGGTGTGGGTGAAGAAGCGGAGCAAAAAGCTAAAGTAAAGCTCCGGCTGGTGAAACCTGAAGAAGGTGATAATCTCAACACACAATTTAGAATTATCTTCAATGACCCAACATATTCTACTCCACAAGAAGAGCAAAACGCAGTACTCAAAAAAATCTTTGGCAGTGAGGAGTCATTGGTAACAATAATACACGATGAAGCCATTCTGGAAGCAAGCGAACGTGCTAAAGCGAAGTTGCCGGAATTGCGAGAGCTTTTCAATAAGGGACTTGAACCTGGCTATTCCATTTATGTGAAGGCACCTTTTATAACAGATTCGGGTAGCAACGAATGGATGTGGGTTGAAGTGACGGTATGGACCGAAAATATAATCGAAGGTATTCTGCAGAATGAACCCGATGAAATATCTGGCTTGAAATCGGGTTCCATTGTAAAGGTCAAGCAACAAGACATCTTTGATTACATCCTCAACAAACCAGACGGTTCGTATGATGGAAACGAAACAGGAAAGTTGATGGAAGAGATGAATTGATTAGCGCACCAACAAGATTTAGATCTTGCAGTGTGTGCTGACGTTGAACGAAAGTAGATTCTCAAACTATGTACTCGTTCATTCGCATTTCATAGGCAGGGGATTGCCACGTCAGCGCGTAATTTTCTGATAGTGATTGAGAGCACGGATACCTCCTCGCAATGTTGGAACTTGTTCTGGAACTTTTGAGAAGTTGCTCTTCGAAGTTCAACGTAATTGCGTGGAAGTGTCTTGCGTTTCGAAAGACTACTGACGTGGCAATCTCCTTACTACAAGGTGCGTAATTGGAGTCGCACTAACGTTGAGCCATGAAGATTCTCAAAACATGTACTTGTTCTTTAGCATTCCATAGTAATGGGATTGCCACGTCAGCGTATAATTTCCTTATAGCAATTGAGAGTGTTGATGCTTCCTCGCAATGACGTTGAACTTCGAAGCATACAAGTAAAGCCTCGCTGACGTTGATCGGAAATACAAAGATCCTGTTATAAACTCGGTAGAGACCGATTACTACACAGGAGTCATTGGTGATGTCCTCTGGATTATTGCACTGGATAATTTCAAATTCCAGAATATGGATGTTACGCTGCACAATGCAGATGGAAGTGTACTTGAAACAGGAGCCGCTGTGCTGGAGGATGGCAGATGGAAATACATCGCTAC
>DAIQPD010000117.1:0-12111 GCA_036787535.1 Chryseolinea sp. | reverse complement strand
GTGATTGCTTGCCATCACCCTGAATGGTAATAATCTTATCAAAGTTGGCTTCGAAAACAAACTTGTTGATAACGGCATCGAAGCGCATACTCTTGCTATAACCATACGCATTACCACACCGGATAATGTAGGTATCAATTTTATCGCTTAGTCTTCTTACATGTTCTTCACCACGGAGTTTTGAAACGGCATACGGTGTTTGTGGATTCAGTGCTGAATTTTCATCAACGGCATCTTTTGACGAACCGTAAACTCCTGTACTGCTCGTATAAACAAAACGTTTTACATTACTTTCTTCAATAGCATAAACAAGTTCAGCTGTTCCCCAATGGTTTACTTGTTCGTACATGTGTGCATCTGAACTGGCAAAGGGTGTTGTTACTTTTGCTGCTAAGTGATACACCACATCAACCCCTTTTAAATTCTTTCGAAGACTTCTTGAATCCAGAAGCTCTCCTTTTACGAAAGATATCTTTCTGTATTGCTGAAGCCTTAAGCCCAAAAACATGTTGAAGTTTAACCTGCTGAGGTTATCATAAATTACAACTTCTTTAACTTCTGGATTTGCGATCAATTGAGAAATCAACTCGGTGCCAATATAGCCAGCACCACCGGTAACCAATACTTTCATTTCTACTTGCTTATTAAATCAGTGTGTAGTCCGCATTCTATTTTATTAAGGCCGAACCAACGTGCCTCTCGCTCTTGCATTTCGGGATCCAATTTACGGGTACAAGGTTCACAACCTATACTCACATAACCTTTTTCTTCCAAAGGATGCTTTGGTAAATTATATTCCTTCTGGTATTGCCAGATCATCTTTGCATTCCAATCCAGCATCGGGTGAAAACGAATTGATCCATGTTGTGCAGGTTGTTCTACCTTCATGGCAGCACGAACTGAACTTTGATCTGCCCGAACTCCATTTATCCAGATATCATTTGATCGGAGGATTCCATCCATAGGCTGCGTCTTATTCAGATAGCAGCAATGATCGGGATCGGAAGTAAACAGTAGTTTTCCTTCAGAATCGCGCTGCATAAATTTTGGAACATCAGACTTTAGATCAACGATCGGTAATCCAAAAAGCTCAGCTATATGATCTCTAAATTGAACTGTTTCCGGAAAATGATAGCCCGTGTTGATAAAGTATACAGGAATTGATCGGTCGATTCGACTGAGCATGTGAAGGAGTACCAAACTATGCGATTGGAAGGAAGAAGTGGTAAACATCTTCTTTCCTGAAGCCTGGTAATCCTCAATTTTAGCCTTAATTTCTTCAAATTTCATGCAACTCATCTGTTAAGTAAAGCACTCTAACTACCTAATAATCAGTTTGACTGATTCGTTGTGTTGAATTATAACTTCAGTTTACTACCTTCGATTCCCTTAAAAACCAAACCTTAAACCGAATTGAGCCCTAAATATCGCTTTCTTTTGGCAGTCTTGCTCACCCTGTTTGCAATTTGTAGTCAGGTTGTTTTTGGACAGACAAAAGAAATTCGTCAGGACGTAATTATCAGCAATGCCAAATTAGGTGTTGAGTTAAGTTACCTACAACCAGAAGATTGTACAGCTGGTTCAGGTGCAATCAATATATCTGTTGGAGGCGGATCCGGGAACTATACTTTCAAATGGATTGGTCCATCTGGATTTACAGCTTCAAGCCAAAATATTTCAGGTCTGGTTAGCGGAAACTACGCTTTAGAAGTAAAAGACGGTGCAAACTGTACGATCCTAAAAAATTTCACCGTTGGTTCCGAATGCACAAGTCCTTGTAATCTTGGTATATCAGGAGTTGTTACCAATGCAGCAGCCTGTAATCTGACGACCGGAAGGGTAGTGCTAACCGTATCGGGCGGCTCGGGCTCATATAGTTATACCTGGTACAATGAGTTGTTTAGTCCGGTGGCATCTACAAAGGATTTACTTTCAGCACTGGCTGGAGTTTATTATGTAGAGGTTGTGGATGTAAATAAAGCAGGCTGTTCTGTTTTTTCTGTATATACCATTGACTCACCTTTTAAAGTCAATTATACATCAGCGTTAAATACTACATGTGCTCTTCCTTTTACTGGCTCAGCTACAGCTGTTTCAACAGGGGGTTCAGGTAACTACTCCTACGAATGGGTTTATCCGGATGCGGTTACAAAGAAGACCGGTGCAACTTTATCAGGCGTTTCGGGTGGGAGTTACTCCGTTAAGGTAAAAGATAATACACTCGGCTGTGGGATAACGAAGTCGGTTTATATTTCAAACTCTGCAACGGCTAAATTGAATCTAACAGGTTTAGAAACAGCAAGTACCTCGTGCAGTCCGGGAAATGGAGGTATTGACATTTCGGTTTCGAATGGCACTGGTGATTATAGTTTTACATGGTATAATCAAACAACATTTGGATTTGCATCGGCAACGGAAGATTTACAAACTGCAGTACCGGCTACCTATAGTGTTTATGTAACTGATAATATTTCAAAGTGCAGCCTTTATCAACAGTTCACTGTTTTAGATCAGACTTCGAAGCCAACGTTTACCGTAAGCAAGATTGATAATGAAAATTGTTCAGCACCATTTAATGGGAGTGGATCAATTGTTCCGTCAGCAAGCTCAGGCTCTTTTTCAGCAACGTGGTTTGATGGAAAAGAAATTGTGTCCACCTCCTTATCGCCTACTGCACTTGCTCCTGGTTCCTACGGAGTTACGTTGACAGACAATGGCAATGGTTGTTCAACTTCGAAAAATTATGCGATTGATCCCATTGTAATAGAAGATCACTCCAAATCACCGCTTTCGGTTAGTATTGATCAGGTAATTCAAAATTCAAGTTGTGGTTCACCGAATGGTGCAATTCAACTTTCTATTACAGGTAATAATTATTCAGTTTCCTGGGTAGGTCCAAATGACTTTACTTCTTCGCAGGAAAATTTAACCCAGTTGGATTCAGGTCAATACACACTTCTTGTATCAGCAGTTTGCAACGCAGCTCCCATAATTGCTCCGCAACAAGTTCTTGTGCAACCAGACGAAGCCGTGCGACTTAGTTTATTGGATTTTATTTCTGATCCAGACGGCAACCTTGATCCAACTTCTTTTGAAATTATTCAGCGGCCAGCCAGTGGTGCATCTGCTCAGATTGAACAGAATAATGAGTTACTAATCCGGTATCAAAATATTTCTTTTCGAGGTTCAGATCGTTTAACCATTAAAGCATGCGATTTGTTGATGGCATGTTCAGAAAACGTAATCACATTAAATATTGAAGATGTTATTGTTCACAATGCTGTAGCACCCAATAGTTCTGGAGACAATCGCTTTATGCGCATTTTTAATTTACCCAAAGGAAACCGGGTAAGTATTTTTAATCGTTGGGGAGATCTGATTTTTAAGGTAGATGAATACGACAATGAAATTCCAGGCAAGCGATTCGAAGGCATTAGTCATGATGGCAAAGGACTTCCTAGCGGCACGTATTTCTATTCCATAGAATTTGAAAGCGGTGTGAGACCGCTTACCGGATACTTGTCACTAAAGCAATCCTGATAGTGTTATGAGAAGAGTAGAACAAGCTATCGACTTTGTAACAGAAATGAAGTCCTTAGTACAGATTGTTTTTTCGCGTGGTTCAGTATCCTGTTCCTTTCCTAATACACTAAGCCTATGCGATTAACTCTACTCATTTCTATTCTCATTTTATTTACCATTAGCCTGCATGCACAGAACGATCCTTTGTATGCACAGTACTTAAACAATCCGTTGCTTATTAATCCGGCATACACAGGCTTAAATAATAATTTCAATACTTCCATTACCTATCGTAAGCAATGGGCAGGTTTTGAAGGTAGTCCAAGCACAGCTAATGTTACAGCGCATACTTCATTGCTCAATAACAAAATGGGTGTCGGTCTTATGCTTTTGCAGGATAAGATAGGTAATTCAAACAATACTGAAATTCAAGGTACCTATGCGTATAAAATTGGGTTTGACGACAAGTATCTTTCATTTGGATTACAAGCGGGCATATTAAATTTCAGGAGTGATAATACCTTAATCAATCCATACGATAAGGGTGACGCTGTCTTTATGCAGAATCAAAACATTACTAAACCCAGTTTTGGTGCTGGTATTATTTTAAAGAGCGATCGTTTCTTGATCGGGCTTTCTGTTCCACGAATGTTGAAAGCCACAGGCACATTTCTCGACAGCGCATCAAATGCATTTCAGGCAAGCTTGTATAGTCAACATTTCTATGCAACAACGGCTTATGTTTTTTATCTCACCCAACGTGTTCGACTTAAGCCATCCATATTGGTAAAGGCAGTGAAGGGCGCACCTGTATCCATAGACTATCAGACAAACATTATTCTGGATGAAAAATACATTGCCGGATTGTACATACGTAATCTGAACAGCATTGGTGCATTGATTCAATTTAAGTTCACCAAAGGTTATCGGTTTGGATATGTTTATGAAATACCTTTGAGAAATTCAGTGGGTACTCAGTTCAATACCCATGAGATCAGTTTGGGTATTAATCTATCCCTGTTTAGTTCGCACGATACATTCATATCAAATTTCTAATAAACAGGTAATTAAATTCAACTTTAAGACTGTCTTCGTTAGCCCATTCTGAACCTTTTATCCGTATTCATGTTTAACTTTGGAAGATGAAAGTAAAGGTTTCCAGAAAAGAACATTTTAATGCGGCACATCGCCTATTCAACGCAGATTGGTCTGACGAAAAGAACAACCTTGTTTTTGGTAAATGTAATAATCCCAATTATCATGGTCACAACTACGAGCTTGTTGTGAGTGTTATCGGTGAACCAGATGAAGAGACAGGCTATGTATTTGATATGAAGGTGTTAAGCGACCTTATCAAAGCGAATGTCTTAGTGAAATTCGATCATAAAAATTTAAACCTGGATACTGAATTTTTTCACAGCTTAAATCCTACTGCCGAAAACATTGCAGTTGTTATCTGGAGAATACTTCGTCAAAAAATAGATTCGAAATTTGAATTGAAAATTACTTTATATGAGACAGAAAGAAATTTCGTTGAATATCCTGCCGCTTAAGCCGACAGATGATGAGTTTGATGACCATGTGGGCTCATCTGCCGATACTCCGCTTCGGTCGGATGCTTTTGATTTGGATGACGATCAAAAGGTAGAAAAAATCGAAAAACACTTTCGTGAGATTATGAACATTTTAGGCCTTGATCTTACCGATGATAGCCTGAACGGAACGCCACATCGTGTTGCCAAAATGTATGTAAAAGAGGTTTTTAGTGGATTGAATCCAAAGAACAGACCAACTGCTCGTTTATTCGAGAATAAATATAATTACGATCAAATGTTGGTGGAGAAAGACATTACCTTCTACTCACATTGCGAACATCACTTTGTTCCCATTTATGGCAAAGCTCACGTAGCCTATTTTTCGAGCGGTAAGGTAATTGGTCTTTCAAAGATTAACCGAATCGTACAATATTTCTCAAAACGTCCGCAAGTGCAAGAAAGGTTAACCGTTCAGATCGGGATGGAGATGAAACGCGTTTTAAAGACAGAGGATATTGCTGTGGTGGTAGATGCTAACCATATGTGCGTGGCATCGCGAGGTGTAGGCGATACAAACAGTAAAACAGGTACGGCATATTTTTCCGGAAAGTTTAAAGATGAAAACGTCAAGCGCGAATTTTTGAATTATATAAACGCGAAATAAAAATTCCATAATCTTATAGGGACAACTTAATCCCTTCATATTTTATTCATAATTAAATGGCTATTTTGGTGCTCCAAACCAAACCCTCTATCTTAATTATGGCCTTAGAAAAGGACATTCAACAAACCGATTTTCGTAACGAGTACCAGAAAGGGCTTCTTAATATTTGTTACACCTATTATTTTTTGATTAGCCATGTAAATGAGCTCTTCAAAAAGCACGACATTACCCGACAGCAATACAATGTATTGCGCATTTTACGCGGTCAGCATCCTAATCAGGTTTCAGTTTATTCTATACGCGATAGGATGCTCGACAAAATGTCAGATGCTTCGAGAATTGTAGAACGATTGCGTCTGAAGGAACTCGTTATTCGCAAGAGCGCTGAAAAAGATAAGCGGGCAGCAGCTGTTTCCATTAGCGATCAGGGTCTTGCTTTGTTGGAAGCCATGGAGCCGGAAACGGAAATAATGGATTCACTGTTATCCAATCTGAGCGAAAAAGAAGTTCAGCTACTTAATACCTTACTCGACAAAATAAGGTCGGGCCTTTCATCACTTCCGAATGCGGAAGCAAAAAATGAGAAGGACAAAGCAGTTGAAAAAATTCGTACTTTAGCATCCCTTTAAAATCAAACATTATGGTATTCGATTTAGACATGATCAAAGCGTTGTACAAGGAAATGCCGAAGCGCATTGCCAACGCCAGAAAAGTGGTGAACAAACCCCTTACATTATCCGAAAAAATCCTCTATTCCCACCTTCATGTAGATCAGAAGCTGGAGAATTTTGGCAGAGGCAAATCATATGTAGATTTTGCCCCGGATCGTGTGGCCATGCAAGATGCAACAGCTCAAATGGCATTGCTTCAATTCATGTCTGCAGGTAAGCCAAAAGTAGCCGTGCCTTCAACCGTTCATTGCGACCATTTGATTGTGGCAAAAGATGATGCGAAGAGCGACTTAACAGTAGCGAATTCAGATAGCAAAGAGGTTTTTGATTTCCTTTCTTCTGTCTCTAATAAATATGGTTTAGGTTTCTGGAAACCTGGAGCCGGTATTATTCACCAAGTGGTGTTAGAAAATTATGCTTTCCCTGGTGGTATGATGATTGGAACTGATTCTCACACTGTGAATGCAGGTGGTTTAGGAATGGTGGCGATTGGAGTTGGTGGTGCCGATGCTGTTGATGTAATGGCAGGCATGGCTTGGGAATTAAAATTCCCTAAACTCATAGGTATAAAATTAACCGGGAAATTAAATGGCTGGACATCTGCAAAAGATGTGATCCTTAAAGTAGCAGGGATACTAACTGTGAAGGGTGGGACTGGAGCCATTGTAGAATATTTTGGCGAAGGCGCAACGTCCATGAGCTGTACAGGTAAAGGTACGATCTGTAATATGGGAGCTGAGATTGGTGCAACAACATCAACTTTCGGTTATGATGAGTCCATGTCCCGTTACCTTAAGTCAACAGGTCGCACAGAAATTGCAAAGCTTGCTGATTCCGTGAAAGAACATTTAACAGGCGATCCTGAAGTATATGCAAATCCAGAAAAATATTTTGATGAAGTAATTGAATTGAATCTGTCTGAACTTGAGCCGCATTTAAACGGTCCGTTCACACCAGATTTGGCGACCCCGATTTCAAAACTAAAAGCAGCAGCAGCAGCGAATGGATGGCCTACAAAAATTGAAGTAGGGTTGATTGGGTCATGTACCAATTCATCATATGAAGATATTGCGCGTGCAGCCAGTTTAGCAAAACAGGTATCGGATAAGGGATTGAAAACCAAAGCTGAGTTCACCATCACACCAGGATCTGAACAAGTGCGTTTCACTATTGAGAGAGATGGATTTGTAAGTACCTTTAATAAAATTGGAGCGAAGGTCTTTGCAAATGCATGCGGTCCATGTATCGGTATGTGGAGTCGTGTTGGTGCAGAGAAGAAAGAGAAGAACACGATTGTTCACTCGTTCAATAGAAATTTCCAATCGCGTAACGATGGCAATCCAAATACCTATGCCTTCGTTGGTTCACCAGAATTGGTTACTGCATTGGCGATAGCTGGTGATTTGAATTTCAATCCATTGACGGATTACCTTACCAACGAAAGAGGTGAGCAAGTAAAGCTGGATCCACCAACAGGAGATGAATTGCCAGCAAAGGGATTTGATGTAAAAGATGCGGGCTTCCAGGCTCCTGCAAAAGATGGTAGTAAGGTAAGCGTAAAGGTAAGCCCTACATCAGATCGTCTTCAATTGCTTGCTCCATTCAAAGCATGGGAAGGTACAGACTTAAAAGGTCTTCGCTTGTTGATCAAGGCAAAAGGAAAATGTACAACCGATCATATTTCAATGGCCGGTAAGTGGTTAAAGTACCGCGGACATTTAGATAATATCTCAAACAACTTATTGATCGGAGCAACCAACTTCTTCAATGAGAAAATTAATAGTGTGAAGAACGGACTCACCGGATCTTTTGATGAGGTGCCAAACGTTCAGCGCTATTACAAAGCACAAGGCTTTGGTTCAATAGTAGTGGGTGATGAAAACTACGGAGAAGGTTCATCACGCGAACATGCTGCGATGGAACCTCGCCATTTAGGTGTGCGCGCTATTCTGGTGAAATCATTTGCGCGTATTCACGAAACCAATTTGAAGAAGCAAGGTATGCTTGCCCTTACGTTTGCAAACAAAGAAGATTACAATAAAATTAAAGAGGATGATGCAATTGATATTGTAGGCTTAACAACATTCTCTCCAGAGAAACCCTTGTCGTTAGTGTTGAATCACAGCGATGGATCAAGTGATACAATATCAGTGAACCATACTTACAATGCAGGTCAGATCGAATGGTTTAAGGCAGGGTCAGCATTGAATCAAATGGGAATCAATACGGCAGCAAATAAAAAATCAGCGCCAGCCAAGAAGGCTGTTAAGAAAGTAGTAGCTAAAAAAGTAGTTAAGAAAGCTGCACCTAAAAAAGCAGCGAAGAAGGTAGTTGCTAAGAAAGCTGTTGCTAAAAAGGCAGTGAAGAAAACGGTGGTAAAAAAAGCAGCTAAGAAGGCGGTGAAAAAAGGCGCACCAAAAAAAGGTGCTAAGAAAGTAGTAGTGAAGAAGGTAGTAAAGAAAACCGTTTCTAAAAAGACTACAAAGAAAGCTCCTGCTAAAAAGAAGGCCGCCAAAAAGAAAAAGTAAGCTATGTTTTAGCCATAAAGAAAAAGCCTCCCGATAAATCATCAGGAGGCTTTTTTCTTTGTAGGGATTCCATATTCCGAATTCCCTATTCTGTACTCTTCTTAGTGATGATGTCCACCAGCACCGTGAACATGCCCGTGTGATACTTCTTCCGGTGAAGCTTCACGAACATCTAAAATTTCAACAGCAAAGTTTAATTCAACACCTGCTAAAGGATGATTGGCATCAACCGTTACTGAATCCAGATTTACTTCGGTTACGGTAACGACTTCTCCTTGGTTCGTTTGAAACTGAGAACCGACTCTTACTTCCTGATCGCCAAATGCTGAGCGCGGAACTTTTTGAGTCATGGCTGGATCTTTTTCTCCATAACCTTTTGCTGCAGGTATTTTCAATTGGAATTTATCTCCTTTTATTTTTCCTTCTAATCCCTCTTCCATGCCCATAATTAAATTACCCGCGCCATGCAGATAGACAAGTGGATCACGGCCGCTACTGGTGTCAAGAATGGTACCTGTATTATCGGTAAGGGTGTAATGAATAGACGCGACTTTGTGCTTCGAAATGTTCATAATACGTTGTTTTTGATGATTAAAATAATGATCCTGATAATGAAGAATCAAAGGTAAATAATTTATAAACATCTCTGAATTTCAGACAGAGATCAACAATAAACCATTTGGTATAAGTAATTGTTCCCAGAACCCCTTGTTTGATTAATGGACTTCGTTTTCTTATACTAAAAACTTTTCTCAATGTAAAAGAGTAAAAAAAATCAAATGAGGGTTCTTGTTTCACTGATCCTGTCTTTGCCATCAAAATAAAAAGATCACATGTAATATTACTGTCTGTTTATGATCGAATAGAGAGAGAATGAAGGCGAGGTGTTTCAGATAGTTTGAATAACTTGCAGCGTGAAAAAAATATTTGTTTTTGTTTGGCTTACGCTCGCCATTGGCGCACAACTCCATGCGCAAACTCTTACCGATAGCAATTTGCCAATTATTATTATAACTATGGATAATAATCGGTCAATTCAAGATGAGCCAAAGTTACTCGGCAATATGAAAATTATTGACAGAGGACCGGGCCAGCGAAATTTTGTGACAGATGAAACAATTCCGGCTGCACTAAACTATAATGGGCGAATGGAAATCGAGATCAGAGGTTCAAGTTCGCAGTCATTGCCTAAAAAGCAATACAGCTTTACAACATTACTGGCAGATAATATTTCAAATAACAATGTGGAACTTTTGGGTATGCCCAAAGAAAATGATTGGATTTTAAATGGTCTGGCATTTGATCCATCATTAATCCGTGATTACATATCCTATAATCTTTCAAGAAGAATAGGAGAGTATGCGCCACGCACAGTGTATTGTGAAGTGATTATCAATGGCATTTATCAAGGACTCTATATTTTACAAGAGAAAATTAAGGCCGATGATAATCGGGCTGATATTTCAAAAATTGAACCGGATGATAACACCTTACCTGATGTATCCGGTGGTTATATTACAAAGATTGATAAAGTTTCTGGAGATGATGTTTCTGCATGGAAAGTTTCAAGCTATATCGGCACTAATGATGTAAACTTCATTCATGAATTCCCCAAGCCATCAGACATAACATCACAACAAAATCTATACATCAAATCAAGATTTGATGCTTTAGGTACAACCTCCAAGGCCGGAAATATTTCGTTCGTGGATGGTTATCCATCCGTAATTGATGTTCCGTCCTTTCTCGATTTTATGATTATGAATGAGCTTGCAGCTAATGTTGATGCTTATCAGATCAGTACTTATTTTCATAAGGATAAAAATGGAAAGCTCCGTGCCGGACCTATATGGGATTTTAACCTAACCTATGGAAATGATTTGTGGCGGTGGGGATTCGATAGAAGTAAAACCAACACCTGGCAGTTTTTTAATGGCGATAACATTGGTCCTCGGTTCTGGAAAGATTTGTTTGATAACCCATCATACAAGTGTTACCTATCCAAACGATGGAGTGAGCTGACAGCAAGTGGAGCACCACTTAATATAGCCAGTCTCAAAACATTTATTGATGAAACAGTCGTATTAATAAGCGAGGCTGCAGCCAGAAACATTGCACGATGGCCGCCTATCCCTGAAGATCATCCATCTGGTCACGAATACGATTATGATTTGGAGATAGCAAACATAAAAAGTTTTTTAGAGGAGCGCATTACGTGGATGAACGGTAACATAGGCTCATCCTCATTGTGCAGTAATGTAATTACACCGCCATTAGTCATTAGTAAAATCATGTACAATTCGGGTACGTCAACAGAATTTCCTGATAGCAACGATCAGGAGTTTATTGAAATTACAAACAATGGAAATGAAGATATTAATTTAACCGGTATGTATTTTGGAGGAATTGGTTTTGTGTATCAGTTTCCGGCAGGTTCAGTACTTCCAGCGCACGCTGTCGTGCAATTAGCAAATCACAGAGAAACCTTCACACAAAAATATAACTTCAATGCATTTGGTGAATTTACGCGAAGCCTGAATGATGATGGACAAAAATTAACATTGCTTGATGGCTTTGGAAATGTAATTGATGAAGTGGAGTATTCGAACAAAGCTCCGTGGCCAAATGCAGATGGTAACGGTAGTTATTTACAATTAACAGATGTTGATCTTGATAATAATGTTGCTACCAACTGGATTGCTTCAGACGATGAAATATTCAGTACGGTTACCGAAGCAGAGCAGGACTTGGTTGCCAGCATCAAAATTTATCCAAATCCAACGGAAGATTTGATTAATGTAAAGAGCAGTGGTGCAATGACCAGTATTCAGCTTCGTGATCTTCAAGGCCGGTTAGTGGAAACCATTCAGGCTGACACGGATTTCACTACATTCAGCATGGCAAATTTTTCTGCAGGAATGTATTTGCTGAATGTTTCAATAGGCGGAAGATCTGCTGTGCTGAAAGTAGTGAAGCATTAAGTATTTCTAATAACTTGATGGATCCCTGCTGTTCCAAAGTCTTTATGAAGATGGTACAAGTGATCAGTTACGCTCGCGCCAGTTCCAGTTTTTAGAGATGCCCTCCATTAAAACTTACCAAATTTAAGTGTTAGGTTATACGATATATTTGAAAGATCATTATCACTTAATCCCGGAGCATCACTTCCAAAGGCAGCTCGATACGAAACA
>DAIQPD010000116.1:6591-12125 GCA_036787535.1 Chryseolinea sp. | reverse complement strand
TATGCGGACATTGAGATGGCTTTTAAAGTGTCGTATGCATTCGGATTTATTTTTGCCGGAAGAATTATTGATAAACTGGGTACAAAAATCGGTTATGCACTGGCGACAACTTTATGGAGTATTGCGGCAGTATGTCATGCCTTTGCCACAAACACATTAGGGTTTGGAATTGCCAGGGTCTTCTTAGGTGTTTCAGAAGCAGGTAATTTCCCGGCAGCTATAAAGGCTACTGCTGAGTGGTTTCCAAAAAAAGAAAGAGCATTTGCTACAGGTATTTTTAATTCAGGTTCTAACATTGGAGCCATTGCAGTCCCTTTTATCATACCACCTCTGGCTGAAAATTATGGATGGAAAATGGCCTTCATTCTAACCGGAGCAATTGGTTTTATCTGGCTTATCTTCTGGTTTATATTTTATGAGATCCCCAGTAAACAGAAAAGATTATCAACTGCAGAATTAGAATTCATCACCAGCGATAAAGATGAAGAACCAGTTGCCGTTGGAGAACCAAGAGTTACATGGGGGAAACTGTTAACATTTCGACAGACCTGGGCATTCGCATTGGGGAAATTTATTACAGATCCGGTGTGGTGGTTTTATATTTTCTGGCTTCCGGATTTTTTGCGGAAGGAATACAATCTCGATTCATACGGTATTATCTGGCCTTCAGCAGTGCCGCTTATTATTGCAAGCTTTGGTAGTATTGGTGGTGGTTGGCTTCCAATGAAATTTATCAATGGAGGTTGGACGGTATTTCGATCTCGGAAAACAAGTATGTTGATTTATGCCATATCCGTCCTACCTATTCTTTTTGTTCAATATTTGGGAACTTTTAATATGTGGATTGCAGTATCCATTGTTGGGTTAGCTATGGCAGCTCATCAGGCGTGGAGCGCTAACATTTTCACAACCGTATCAGATATGTTTCCGAAAAATGCAACTGCATCTGTAACGGGTATTGGTGGACTGTTTGGCGGTATGGGTGGACTTTTGCTCACGGCTCTTATTCAGAAGAGAATGTTCGTTTATTATGAAAGTATTGGGGAAATCAATAAGGGGTACTTTATAATGTTCATTATCTGTGGTTCTGCCTATTTGTTGGCATGGTTGGTCATGCACTTTCTGGTACCACGTATGGAGCGTATTAAAGTGTAAGCCGATAAAGATTCTCATTGCGATCAAATCTGTAATCATCTTTAAAACAATAAATTAGGAGTATAATAATTTTTGTTTTCGTTAGCATAGGATTATCCTTGTAGATTAATCAATGCTTGATTATGCCCAATAAAATCTTTTTGTGGATAGTGATTTCATTTGCGCTTGGGCAGGCGTACGCACAAAATGTGCAATACAAGTTTCTGAAATTAGATGTTAACAAAGGACTTTCGCACAATCAACCCAATTGCTTTCTAAAAGATCGAAAAGGCTTTATTTGGATCGGTACCAATTCGGGTCTGAACCGATTTGATGGTTATGGTGTAAAAGTCTTTATGAATGATCCGCGTGATACATCCAGCATCAGCATCAGTCATACTAGTTCATTAGCTGAAGGTCCTGATGGACGTATTTGGGCGGGGTCAAGCGCAAGCAACGGAGGCAACTTCACTAATGTGTACAATCCGGAAACAGAATCCTTTACGCGCAACACCCGAAATATTTTAAAACAATATGGAATTCCAGACGGAAGCATCTCCAATATTATAAAAGACTCTAAAGGCTTGTTTTGGTTTATTCACAGTTCTCAAGGCGTCTTTCGATACAACCCTCAAGAGAAGAAAAGTATTTCTGTTCCATATGTGTCGGCCGATAGCACCTCCATGGCCTCAAACCAAATTGCTTCTTTTGTAGAAGATCGTGACGGAAATTTTTGGATGATCCTTAAAAATGGATCCATAAAAAAAATAGATGGTAAGACACTTCTCGTTACCTACCGAAATAATTATTTGAAGGATTGGTTTAATAACGAACTCTTAGAGTATAAGATAACCACAGATCGCGATGGTGACATTTGGGTGTGCCCCACCACGACCAACGATGGAATCTTTTATTTTGATTTGACAAACCATGTAACACATCACATTCATGAAAAATCAGAGGGCTGGAGGTTGAATAAAAATATTGTAAGAAATATTGTAGAAGATAACCAGGGAATGATCTGGGTAGGTACAGATCATGGTGGTATTAACGTCATCGATAAAAAGAAAAAATCAGTTACTTACATTCTTACCAATGCCGAAGATAATCGAAGCCTGAGCCAGAACAGCATTACTTCATTATACAAAGACTATGAAGGTATAATTTGGGTAGGTACCTATAAGAAGGGTGCATGTTACTATCATGAAAACATTGTTCGCTTTCCGCTTTTTCGACATGAGGATAAGTTGAGTACTGTCGGACTTCATTTTGATGACATGAATAGGTTTGCTGAGGATGATAAAGGTAATCTATGGCTGGGAACAAATGGTGGAGGACTTGTTTACTTTGATCGCCAGAACAACACATACAAACAGTATCATCATAATCCTGCTGATCCAAATTCATTAAGTAATGATGTGATTGTAAGTATGTGCATCGACAGTGATAAAGTATTGTGGGTAGGTACTTATTATGGAGGCTTAAATTCTTTTGATGGAAAAAAATTCACCCGATATAAACACAATCCGAATGATTCAACCAGTATAGCGGATGATAACATCTGGGAGCTATTCGAAGACAAGGAAGGTAAACTGTGGATAGGGACTCTCTATAATGGAGTAGATGTGTTGGATAGGAAAACAAAAAAAATTAAACACTATCCATTCGGAAGAGCCAACTCAGTTCATTCAAATTATATCTCCGAAATAAAGGAAGATGCAAAAGGCAACATGTGGATTGGTACGGGTTGGGGATTTGATGTCTTTGACAAAAAAACGGAACAGTTTACGCACTACCTCAATCAAAACAATGATCCACATGGCTTAAGTAGTAATAGTATTCTGTGTTTTCTGCATGACAGTCGCGGTCGGATATGGATTGGCACATTTGAAGGATTGAATTTATTTGATCCTCAGAAAAATACCTATACTACTTTTTATGAAAAGGACGGACTTCCTCACAATACCATTCTTACGCTGCTTGAAGACAACAACGGAAACTTATGGATGAGCACCCCCAATGGAATTTCGAATCTTGTCATTAGCAGAAAGGAAACGGATGGCGGGTTTACATTTCAATTTAAAAACTATGATGAATCAGATGGTTTGCAAGGAAGGCAGTTTAATGAGAATGCAGCACTAAAGACAAGGAGTGGTGAATTGATTTTTGGCGGAGCATCCGGGTTTAATATTTTTCGACCAGAGAAAATTGTAGCCAATAAAAGCATTCCTCAAACCGTGTTGTCTGATTTTCAATTATTCAATAAAAGCGTTGGCATTGGCGAAATCATTGGAGGGCGAACCATTCTATCGAAATCAATCACCGAAACAAAGGAAATTATACTTCCGCCTGTTGCCAATGTAATTTCGATTGAGTTTGCATCGCTCAACTTCTTTCGTCCTGACAAAAGCAGTTATGTCTATATGCTTGAAGGCTTCAATAAATACTGGACGGCTGCCGATGGAAAATCACGAAAGATTACCTATACCAATCTTGATCCGGGATCATATACATTCCGGGTTAAGTCATCTAATAGTGACGGTGTATGGAGCGACAATGAAGTTGTTTTGAAGATTGTAATTCTTCCGCCATTCTGGAAAACCAGAACAGCATTCATACTTTACATTCTGCTAATCCTTGGTGCCTTATTGCTTTCAAGAAAAATATTGGTGACGCGCGAGCGATTAAAATATAAGATTGCCCATGAACGACAGGAAGCACAACGCATGCATGAACTTGATGTAATGAAGATGCGCTTCTTTACAAACGTAAGCCACGAGTTCCGAACCCCACTTACCTTAATATTAACTCCGTTGGAAAAAATGTTGAAAGCTGATTCCGAACCACCTCAACCCGGCCAGCTTCAATTAATTCATCGCAATGCAAAACGATTACTGAATCTCGTAAATCAATTGCTTGACTTTAGGAAGTTGGAAGTACAAGAGATTAAGCTAAACCTATCGGAAGGAGATATAATTGCTTTCATCCGCGAAACCGTTTATTCTTTTTCTGATTTAAGTGAGAAGAAAAATATTCAGCTTGACTACACATCATCCGTGGCAACATTGGAAACTACCTTCGATCAGGACAAGGTTGAAAAGATCATGTTTAATTTATTATCAAATGCTTTTAAGTTTACACCCGAGTATGGTGCGGTTAGTGTTTCTATAAATGAAGTTGGAACGACCAATGAAAGAGCGTTGGAAATTCAGGTGAAGGATACCGGTATTGGAATTCCCCTGAATAAACAAGAAAAGATCTTTGAACGCTTCTTTCAAAATGATTTACCCTCAAGTGTCATCAATCAGGGAAGTGGTATTGGTCTGTCTATCACGAAAGAATTTGTAAGACTTCAGGAAGGTACGATTGAAGTAAAGAGTGAAGTGGGACATGGTAGCTGCTTTACGGTTGTACTCCCGATAAAGCATGTGCTGAATGTGGAGAGTAGATTGGTAGACGAATCGCCACTAAGCGTTGATGTTTTGCCAAATGATATTCATTCAGATAACGCGGATTTAGCAAAGATTCCAACGTTGTTGCTTGTGGAGGACAATGAAGACTTTCGTTTTTATCTGAAAGATAATTTGCGTTTTCAGTATCATATTATTGAAGCAAAAGATGGAGTTGAGGGGTGGAGTAAAGCACTTGCAGCATTACCCGATCTGATTGTAAGTGATATTATGATGCCACGCATGAATGGCCTTGAGTTGTGTAAGAAAGTAAAAAGCGATACAAGAGTCTCACATGTTCCGGTTATATTATTGACGGCACGCACAGCGGAGGAGCAAAAGTTGGAAGGGTTCGAAAGTGGAGCTGATGACTATGTTACCAAACCTTTCAATTTTGAGATATTACAGTCGCGTATTAAAAACCTGATTCACAAACGCGAATTATTTCAGAAGGATTTCCGAAGACAGATTGAAATAAAGGGAAGTGATGTTGTCATTACCTCTATGGATGAGAAGCTCATTCAAAAGGCAATTCAATATGTGGAAGAAAAGATTGGAGATGCAGATTTCTCTGTTGAAGATTTAAGTCACGAATTAGCTATGAGCCGTGTGCATCTGTATAAAAAACTATTGGCATTGACTGGCAAATCACCCTTGGAGTTTATTCGATCACTTCGTCTTCAGCGCGCTGCACAATTACTTTCTGGAAGCCAACTAACTGTTGCTGAAGTTGCGTATCAAGTAGGTTTTAATAATCCGAAATACTTTGCGAAATATTTTAAAGAGGAGTTTGGAATGCTTCCTTCTGCTTATAGCGCTCAGCAAAAGAAAAAAGCAGAAGACAGTTGAAAAGCCATCTCTGATTTGGAAGTTTCTTCCGTTGCCCTTTTAAAATCATTTTTGTTAAACAGTTCTACAAATGGAAGTTATTTCCATACCCTACTCTCATTG
>DAIQPD010000116.1:0-6491 GCA_036787535.1 Chryseolinea sp. | reverse complement strand
TTAGATAAGGAAACTAAAAATGGAAGCCATGCCCACCGACAGGTAGGTTACTTCCATAGCACAAACACAAATAGTAAATAACGATTACAAAAAAACTTACTATTAAGAGCCTGCACTGGAACTAAGTTCCAGACAAAGCTTCTTCATCTTATTAAGATTGCTCTGGCGAACGAAAGAAACTTTCGCCCGAGAAAAACGGAACATGCGCTCCAGCCCGGGAACGACAACCATTATGTTTAATCTCTTGAACCACATCGATAACAAACCGTATGTGGATGTTGTGAATATGCGTTTCGGCTTTGAGTTTCCGATGAAAAAGAAACAGAAGGTTAAACCTAATAGTTAATATTTTTTTTGAGTGATCATCAATTTTCCGTGCTTATTCAAGTTTAGTGAGTGAGGATCTGCGAGGGGTTACTTGGACTTGAGTATGTTTCCAGTTTTTAAACTTAAGAAGCAACTGGTTGCCATGTACTATCGGTTTTAAGCAATCGGTTCTAGTCATTTTAACCTTATCTCATTTCAATCTCGCATAGTTCTAACACCATAGAATGTAGTAAGTAAATGTATTGCTTGGGGTAATAAATTCAACCTCGCCTGGTAAGCAAAATAACGAGGGATGGTAGTGAATACAACCTTGTGCAGCAAGTAAAAAACTACGCATAATAGTAAACACAACCTCGCGTGGTAAGTACACTAACGAAATGAGGTAGTGAAAACAACCACTAAGGGAAGTAAACTAATCAACCATGAAAGCAAATGCAACTTCATGGGGCGAGCAAAGTAACAACGCAGAGTACCAAACATAATCAATTGAGGTAAGTGACCTGACGATGAGGATTAACAAACCTCACTTCGTGTACTGGGCAAACTATTGTTGTGTGGTTGGAAATGCTTGCTCGTGTTTCAAAGTGTTTTTCTGCTGCTCCACGAAAAAATCAATAACACCAAAGAGTAATCGCAACTATCGGTACTATGCATACCGTTGAATGAATAAAACTAAAGCAAAAATGACACATGTTAAAGACGCAGAATCCTTTGCCAGGCTCATTGGCTTCTGCACCGGGTATGGAGGCATATACAATCCCGGTCGTCCAAACCTCCAGCTCGATGCATTGGCAAATCAGTTGAATGAAATGCGAATGGCCATGGAAAAGGTAATAGTCGCCAAAACGAATTACGACAACATAGTAAACCATCGGATACAAACATACCATCAACTACCGCGTTTGGTTTCCAGTATTCTGCGCATACTGGAGTCATCCGGTGCAAGACCAGAAAAGCTGGATGACGCCCGCACGTTCGCGCATCAACTGCTTGGAGTTGTTCCAAAAAAGCGCTTACCAGTTCCATCAGATAATACGGCTAACACAACAAAGCCATTGATTCATCGATCTCAACGGCAGTTAGCTTATGTCAGCAAAGCGGATTCATTTTCTAAGTTGGTGATGGCAGTAAGTACGGAGCCATTATATCAACCAAGGGAACAAATTTTCACGCAAGCTTGGTTGGACGTGAAGGTGCAGGAACTTAACGGGCGGAACCGCGAAGTTTCTGATGCTCGTGCGTTGTGGAGCAAGGCACTCCTGGAAAGAAATGATAGGATGTACCGGAACGAAGTATCGATAATCAGAACGGCACAAGCTGTTAAGAAATATGTACGCGCCATCTTTGGTCATGACAGTGCAAATTATCGCTTACTGAAAACACTTCATTTCAACATGCCAACCAGGAAATAATGCTACCTCAACAAAGGATAACCGCTGCGAGTCCGATCTTAGTGCGGTTATTTTTCAACAATCATTCCCACGCAAATCCACCGCAACCGCATCTGGTCCAAGTCTTCCCACAATCAACATCTGGTTCTGGTTTTGTGTTTGGGTAAGTTCAGATACTCGCTGCTTGTGTGCTTCTTAAATACTAAACATTTCAATACCTCATTGTAACGATTTTGTTACCCTCATCTGAATCATTCTGAATTAGTTTTGAAATGTTAATCGCTAAAACTGAATCATGTTTTCTAAGAATAGAAAAAAGACCACACGCGTTTTACTCGTTGCGGAAATTATACTTTACTTTTTGGTGGCTGCTGCCTTATCGTATGCCATAGTGAGTTGAATAATTATCCGGTTAAAGGCTTGTGTCTTCACTTTGTGGATTCATCGTCAAACCAGGTGCATCGGCAATCTTGTCTGAAATGGAGTAATCAATCGATTTGAATTTTTATCTGTCTCTTTATTATATATATAGAGACGTTAAGGATGCAATTCAAGAGAAGGCTACCGCTATCAACTTCGCTAGCGCGGAAGTTTCTTCCGGGCTTCCTCAATAACTTAATTAGATAAAGAATCATTGAATGGAAGCCGTGCCTACCGGTAGGCAGGTTACTTCCATAATCCGAACTTCAATATAAAATATATTAGCTAAAACTATACTGGAAAAAGTCTGCTCTGGAACTAAGTTCCAGTCAAATATCCTGCATCCTACTAAGATTTCGTGGGAGCACGAAACTAAGTTTCACGCTAGTGCCTCATGCAATTCAAGAGAAGGCTACCGCTATCAAGTTTTCACAGGTGTTATTCGAACTTCCAACCATAAGGCAAATTGAACCTAAAATGGACGATTCAGCCTTCACTTTAGCTTCAGCAATTCTTTAAGAATAGCATATTACAATGGGGATAAGCACCCCATTTTTCTATTTCAGAATCCTCTAAACTCAATTGAAAATTAGGCTCTGTTAACAAACTAATACACGATTTGAAACATTCTGTACCCATGGTTAACGCCATAACGATCAGACTTTAACATTTCGATACCCTCTAAAACAACAATCTGGCTCAAATTTGTCCTTTCAAATTGCAAACGATTGTGCTCAGACTATTCTAGCATACGATTGCGATGTAAAACCAAAATAGGTCACGATGAAACTTTTGAGTTCGCTTTGCATTGCCTTATCTGTTGTTCTCGGTGCCTGTCAATCGGCCAGCACATACGAGAAACTGGATAACGGCATCCTGATTTCGGTATCAGATGGCAATCAGAACCCGCAAAAGATAAAACTGGAAGTCATTTCGGAGAAAATCATCCACGTTTCCGTTTCGCCAACGGATTCCTTCTCCCATCAGAAAAGCCTGATGATCGAGGATAAAACATGGAAGCCTGTTTCATGGTCGGTTGAAGAAAATAAGGATCAGATAACTTTAAAAACAAAACAAGTTCATGCATCAGTTTCAGTCAACACAGGTGAAATTGTGTTTACCGATACTACCGGCCAGATAATCCTCCAGGAAAAGAACCATGGTGGAAAGACCTTTACCAGCAAGGTAATAGAGAATGAAAAGTTATATGGTATTCAACAGGTTTTTGAGTCACCAGAAGATGAGGCCTTCTACGGATTAGGGCAACATCAAAACGGGGAGATGAACTATAAGGGGCAGGATGTTGAGTTGGCGCAACATAATATTGTAGCAGTTGTTCCATTTCTCTACTCTACAAAAAATTACGGATTGCTTTGGGACAATTACTCCATCACCAGGTTTGGTGATGCGCGCGATTTTCAACCGCTATCGTCACTTCACCTTTTTTCAAGAACAGACAATGAAGGTGGCTTGTCAACTGATTTTTATGTTGGTGATTCTTTAGTGAGTACTCAGTTGCAAAATGAAATTGATTATGAATTTTTAGAAACTACTTCAGTCGATAATTTTCCAAAAAAGGTGGCGCAAAACGGAAAGGTAATTTGGGAAGGTTCTTTCTCTTCACCCAATCCGGGTCGTCATAAGTTTTTGCTTTATGCTTCCGGATATTTCAAACTTTGGATTGACGGAAATCTTGTTTTGGATAAGTGGCGCCAGGGATGGAATCCATGGTCGAATAAATTTGATGTTCACATTAAGAATGGAGAACGCCACACCATCAAGATCGAATGGAATCCTGACGGTGGCGCTTACATCTCATTAAAACATTTAGATCCAATACCAACAGAAGAGCAAAACAGATTGACGCTTTCATCAGAAGCCGCCAAACAAATCGATTATTATTTTGTGAAGGGTGATGATGCCGATGATGTTATTCATGGGTATCGCGAACTAACAGGTAATGCATCGTTAATTCCGAAATGGGCCTTTGGATTTTGGCAAAGTCGTGAGCGTTACAAAACACAAAAAGAATTACTCGATGTTGTAAAGACTTTTAGAAAAGAAGGTATTCCGCTCGATAATATTGTTTTGGATTGGAATTATTGGAATGAAGATCAGTGGGGTTCGCATCAATTTGACACTGCTCGTTTTCCTGATCCTGCAGGTATGGTCAAGGAGTTGCACGATGAGCTTCATGCTAATATTATAATTTCGGTCTGGCCAAAGTTTTATCCTGGCACCGAAAATTTCAACGAGATGGACAAGGCGGGATTTCTCTTTACACGTAATCTTGAAAAGAAAAGAATTGATTGGATTGCACAAGGGTACCATAATACATTCTACAATCCCTTTAAACCCAACGCGCGCAAATTATTCTGGAACCAGATTGATCGCAACTTAAACAAAATAGATATCGATGGATGGTGGCTGGATGCTACCGAGCCAGATATGCATTCCAACTTATCCATTGAAGAACGGAAGCTAAATATGAGTCCTACCGGTATGGGGCCTGGTGCATTATATTTTAATGCCTATTCCCTTATGAACTCGAAAGGAGTATTCGAAGGACAGCGACAATCCAATCCGGATAAGCGTGTATTTATTTTAACACGGTCTGCATTTGCAGGCCAGCAGCGTTTTGGTTCGGTTACCTGGAGTGGCGACATCGTTTCGCGCTGGAGTGATTTCAAAGATCAGATTTCTGCTGGAGTAAATTTTTCACTTTCCGGAATTCCATTTTGGACAATGGATATTGGTGGTTTTGCAACGGAGAGAAGATACAGTAATCAATCAAAAGAACATCTCGATGAGTGGCGCGAGCTTAACGTACGCTGGTTTCAGTTTGGTTCGTTTTGTCCTCTCTTCCGGGTGCATGGGCAATTTCCGTATCGTGAACTATATAATGTAGCGCCTAAAGGTAATGAGGTATACAACACCATGCTCTATTACAATAAACTCCGATACAAACTTATGCCGTACATCTACACGTTGGCAGGTAAGGCCAGTGTGGAAGATTATACCATGATGCGTGGTTTGGTAATGGATTTTAATTCAGATCCAAAAGTTCGAAACATAAATGATCAATACATGTTTGGCCCGAGCTTGTTAATCAATCCGGTTACGGAATATAAAGCAAGAAAGGGGGATGTGTATTTACCAGCTTCAACAGGATGGTACGATTTGCATTCCGGAAAATATTATGAAGGAGGACAAACTCTTACAGTAGAGGCACCACTTACTAACATCCCTGTCTTTGCAAAAGAAGGTTCTATAATTCCAACTGGGCCAGAGATTCAATACACAACCGAAAAACCAGTTGATCCTTTAACGGTTTATGTTTTTAAAGGTAAAGATGGAGCCTTCGAATTATATGAAGATGATAATACTTCAAATCAATATGAAGAAGGTAAGTTTTCTACAATAGCATTTACATACAGCGAGCAATCGCAAACCATCATCATAGGTGAGCGTCAGGGATCGTTTTCCGGAATGCTTACTGAACGCACTATTCACTTTGTTTGGGTTAAAAAGGATAAGCCTGTTGGGTTGGGTCAGGGGACTCAGCCCGATCAGGTTGTCCGATATAACGGAAACAAAGTGGAAATTAAATTAACCAACTAACAACTAAATAAATTAACTCAAACTAAATCTATGATTATGAAGAAAAACTACTGGAGCTTAGTACGAACTGCTTCCGTGTTTTTGTTGCTGTTCATGACTTTCGCTGCCTTTGCGCAGAAGAAAGTTGTTGAAGGAACAATAGCGGATGCCGGGGGCAGCCCAATACCGGGCGTGAACGTAATTATTAAAGGCACTACCACAGGCGTTGCCTCTGATGCAAATGGAAAATTTTCCATTGAAGCAGATGCTGAAGATGTCCTCGTGATTTCATTCATTGGTTACACACCTCAGGAAATCAAGGTAGGTAATCAGACCAAAATGAATGTAAGCCTTGTGGAAGATGTATCAACACTTGAAGAAGTTGTTGTAGTCGGCTATGGTGAAATGAGAAAGAACGACATCACGGCAGCACAAACTTCAATTTCTGGTAAGGACATGGAACGCACTGTGAACACGACCATTGAACAAGCAATGCAAGGAAGATCAGCTGGAGTTTTGGTTACTCAAAATACAGGTGCTCCCGGGGGTGGAATTTCGGTGAGTGTACGTGGTATTAACTCGATCAATGGAAGTAATGAACCATTGTATGTAGTCGATGGAGTTCAGATTCAAGGTTCAAATTCTGCATCAGGAATTAACCCATTAGCATCTCTCAATCCGGCTGATATTCAAGGTATGGAGATTCTTCAAGGGCCTAATGCAACAGCAATTTACGGATCAAGAGGAACCAAT
>DAIQPD010000115.1:0-12142 GCA_036787535.1 Chryseolinea sp. | reverse complement strand
TCGATCCGTTTGTTGGAATTTTACTTCCAAGAGAGATATTGATGTCGAACTTTTCTGAACTGAAGATATTTCGGGTAAGGCAGAGTGAGATATCACTAACACCACTTGTGTTCCCAAAATTTCCCTTTACTGCCTGGAATGGAAGCTTTACTTGAAAGGAAGTTTTAGAATCAAACACACTAAAGTTTAAATCAGCAGTAGCAACATACACAATAGGAGAGGTGGTTGTTGTTCCTCTATAAAAACTGACTTCCATCGAGCGAAGTCGAATTGGAATTTTTTTATTGAATGGCTGATCGGGTTTCATTGCCCCCATGGTGCAGAAGCCTGCATCGCTGCAACCTTGTGAAATCGCTTGACCAGAACAGAATAAAAGAAATATAATAATGAGGTGAATTTTTCTGACGATCATAGGATTGGGCATTCAAAGAATCGAAGTTAGTCAAAAAAAAGAAAACCCAGTCGTTTGACCGGGTTTCTGAATTGTATTTTGAGATGATCAATTATTACATTCCCAAGGATTGATTTTCGATAGAAGCCAGTTCCAATATCTTTTCATATTCTGCTGGCAACAAGTCGTTGTAGAAATAGTGTACCGGATCAACCTGACCTCCATTAATCAAAACTTCATAATGTAAGTGAGGTGCAGTAGATAAACCGGTGTTACCTACATATCCAATCAAGTCGCCTCGCTTAATGCGTTGTCCGCTTCTTACATTAAACTCATGCATGTGTGCATAGCGGGTATGGTATCCAAAGCCATGGTCAATTTCTACCATTTTTCCATAGCCACTAAATTTCACTTCTACACTGGCAATAGTGCCATCCGCAGTTGCATAAATAGGAGTACCTATCGCTGCTGCAAAATCAATACCTGTGTGTAATTTCTTTACTTTATAAATGGGGTGGGTGCGCCATCCAAAACCGGATGCAAGTGCTACTAATTGTTTATTCGAAATGGGTTGAATAGCAGGAATAGCTGCAAATAATTTTTCCTTGTTCTCAGCAAGCTTTACTACTTCGTCCTGTGATTTTGATTCGATGTAGAGCTTCCTTCTCAATAAATCTACTTTTTCATTAAGTAGTAAAACCAAATCTTTATGGGCAATATTTTTTTCTTTTATATCTGTATAACGATCTGCTCCTCCAACACCAGCTTCACGAATTGATTTTTCAATGGGTTCAGCACCTAACACCACACGGTAAATATTATCATCGCGGTGTTCCATATTTGCCAGAATGCCATTCAGATTCTCAACATCCTCAGACATTTTCTCATAATAGAACTCAAGCTCTTTTACCTCGTTGCGCAGCATTACTTCTTTTGGGGATTCGAAGTAATTTCCGAAAAGAATGAGAAGTCCCATGGCCATAACCACCGTAATGGATAATAAGCCAAGCGCGTTTAAAACGACATCGCTCGATTTGGTCTTAACCCGTTCGTACTTACAGGTTTCGGTGTCGTAGTAGTATTTTATTTTAGCCATAAACTTTCAAATTAAGTGATTCGAGGTCGAAAAGGCTTCATCACCTCCTCATTACACTCGATAAATGGCCCTTCCAGCAGGTCAATGCAATATGGGATCGCTGGAAAGACAGCATCCAGGCACTGCCGGATAGCTTTCGGACTACCGGGCAAATTTACGATTAAAGTTTGGTTTCGTATGCCTGCTGTCTGGCGCGAAAGGATTGCGGTGGGTACGTATGTAAGACTTTTAGCCCGCATCAACTCCCCAAAGCCGGGCATCATCTTATTGCAAACGGCTTCGGTGGCCTCTGGAGTAACATCGCGCTTTGCCGGTCCAGTACCTCCGGATGTAATAATCAGACAGCAATTCTTCACATCCGCCATCTCAATCAGCGTTTGTTCTATCTCAGACTGTTCATCAGGCACAACTGCGTACTCCTGTTCCCATTCGCTTGTCAAATAATCATTGAGTGTAGCAACAATTGCTTTGCCGGGTATGTCCTCGTAAATGCCTTTACTTGCGCGATCGGAGATGTTGATGATGCCGATACGGATTGTTCTGTTCATGAAATAGTTAATGGTTAATTGTTAATCGTGGGTGAGTGACCTGAGCATGATCACATTGTATCTTAAGATGAAACTATGATAATCGTGTGACTTTACTATTAACCATTAACAATTAACCTTAAACTTTGAGATTGAATCGCCCTTTCTTAAAAATCTGATTTCCCTTATCAATGCCTTTGCGCAATTCCTTCTGTACTTCTTCTGGAAGTGCAATAATTTCTTTGCATTCATTCGTGCAGCAACCGTTGAATTTTTCTGCGCAGGCTTTGCATTGAATGAATAGAAGATGACACCCATCATTTTTACAATTCGTATGATCATCGCATGGCGCACCACACTGATGGCAACTTGCAATAATATCTTCGGTGATACGCTCGCCTAAACGTTCATCAAATACAAAGTTCTTTCCGATGAATTTATTTTCGAGGCCGTTTTCCTTCACTTGTTTGGTGTATTGAATAATACCTCCGTCCAATTGAAATACATTTTTAAAACCGGTGTGTTTCATCCAGGCGCTGGCTTTCTCGCAACGGATACCACCTGTACAATACATCAGTAAATTTTTGCCTTTGTGTTCTTTCATCAAATCCTCTGCAACCTTTAGCTCTTCGCGAAAGGTATCAACATCAGGTCGAATGGCATTTTTGAAATGCCCCACTTCACTTTCATAGTGATTGCGCATGTCAACGATTATCGTATTAGGGTCTTCCGCTAATGTATTAAACTCGATGGCATTAACATGAACACCGGTATTGGTTACATCAAACGTAGCATCATCCAATCCATCGGCAACAATTTTTTTACGAACAAGTATTTTTAGTTTGAAGAATGATTTACCATCATCCTGAACCGCGATATTTAATCGGACATGATTGAGAAAAGAAATGCTGTACAGGTAATTTCGAAATGCATCAATATTTTCTTCCGGCACACTGATCTGTGCATTGATGCCTTCATGCGCTACATAAATTCTTCCCTGTACCCGAAAGGAATCAAGTCCAAGATAGAGTTCATCTCGGAATGCGGAAGGATCGGTAAGTTGGTGATACTTATAAAATGAAATAGTTACCCGTTTTTCGGGAGTAGAGCGCATCTTCTCCTTGAGAAGGCGTTTATCAATTTTGTTGTATAATGCCATAAAGCGTTGATCAATTGCAGGTTAATCGCGTCTTTAAATTTTTGTCTCGCAAAGGTAGGAAAAAAAATATGTAGCGGGTTTATGATTTACATCAGCATTTCATGAATCGATCAATCTATACCATCATCTCTTTTACGTTATCATCAACAATTAACTTTCCTTCAGTAGCATTCTTGATTTGGTCGACTGAAATTCCAGGAGCGTACTCCAATAACTTGAATGCACCTTCTGGCAATACATCCAGCACAGCCATATCACTAACAATTCTTTTCACGCACCGGATTCCGGTGATTGGTAATGAACATTTTGTCAATAGTTTTGAAGCACCATCTTTACTGCAATGTTGCATGGCTACGATGATGTGTTTGGCAGATGCAACCAGATCCATTGCACCACCCATACCTTTCACCATTTTACCTGGAACTTTCCAGTTTGCGATATCACCATGAATTGAAACTTCCATCGCTCCTAAAATAGTAAGGTCCACATGACCGCCACGAATCATCCCGAAGCTTTCTGCTGAATCAAAAAGAGCTGAGCCTTTTACCATTGTTATAGTTTGCTTGCCAGCGTTAATCAAATCAGCATCCACTTTGTCGTGGGTAGGGAAGGGACCAATGCCAAGCAATCCGTTTTCCGATTGCAGGATTACATTGAGATTTTGAGGGATGTAATTCGCAACTAAAGTAGGAATACCTATACCTAGATTGATATACATTCCATCTCTAACCTCTTGTGCAATTCGTTTTGCGATTCCTATTTTGTCGAGCATAATTCAATTTGAAGATTTGAAAATGTGTCTATTTGAAAATTAGTGCTTTGATGATGCGATAATCTTTGTAATGATTCGAATGATTACCTGAACTTCATCGAGTAGTTTTTCAGGGTTAGGATAATGCTCCGATTCTTTGCAAAGCAATATCCAATACTCAGTTTCGTCAGCTTCCTTTGCTGCTATTTTAAATTTATGAATAAAGTCAGCTTTGCTCTCAGCGTTTTGCGCTTCTCTTACATTAGCTCCAATTGAAGTGCCCGATTTTAATAATTGTCTTGCAAGAACATACTTTCTGTTATTCTCTAAAATCTCGCAAAAATTAAGAATAGCAAGCGAAAATTTAAATGTGAGATCAACAATTATATTCTCCTTATCATTTCTCATCTCTGAACATTTTCAAATTTTCAAATCAACTCATTTTCAAATTACTTATAGATTGTTCTTTGTTCGATTCGTTTCTCATAATTATTACCCTGAAAGATTCGCTGTACATAAATACCAGGTGTATGAATGTTATTCGGATCAAGTTCACCAACAGGTACGAGCTCTTCCACTTCTGCAATGGTTATTTTACCTGCGGCTGCCATCATCGGATTAAAGTTACGTGCTGTTCCGCGATACATTAAATTTCCAGAGGTATCACCTTTCCATGCTTTTACAATAGAGAAATCTGCCCGAAGCCAGTGCTCTAATAAATACATTTTCCCATCGAACTCTCTTGTTTCTTTTCCTAATGCTACCTCTGTTCCATAACCAGCAGGAGTGAAGAACGCTGGAATTCCTGCGCCACCAGCACGAACGCGTTCTGCCAATGTACCTTGAGGAATTAACTCAACTTCTAATTCACCAGAAAGTAATTGTCTTTCGAACTCTGCATTCTCTCCTACATAAGAAGAGATCATTTTTTTTACTTGCCTCGTTTTTAATAACAATCCGATACCAAAATCATCAACACCTGCGTTGTTGGAAATGCAGGTAAGACCTTTCACGCCTTTCTTTAGTAAAGCCGAAATGCAATTTTCAGGAATACCGCTTAGCCCAAATCCACCCAGCATAATAACAGCATTGTCCTGCATATCCTGGATTGCTTCGGCTGCATTTTTTACAACTTTGTTAATCATAGTTTTTAAATGATGATTGTTGAATCGATTAGTTCGAAATTATTTAGAATTCAATAATCGCAA
Source organism: Chryseolinea sp. (assembly GCA_036787535.1). GTDB lineage: Bacteria > Bacteroidota > Bacteroidia > Cytophagales > Cyclobacteriaceae > Chryseolinea. Next base: position 7,010 of record DAIQPD010000115.1, on the reverse strand, counting down.
TGCTTCAATCTTATCTTGTGCGAGTTGTATGCGCAATCCTTCAAGGTCATTGAATTTTATGTCAAGCCTGATCAGGTTGTGAAAATGAATCGTTAATGAATCGCCATAGATGTCCTTATCAAAATCAAAAATATTAACTTCTATGTTTCGCTTTACACCATTGATTGTTGGTCTATTACCTATATAAAGCATGCCCTTGAATATTTCGTGAGCATATTGAACCGTGACGGCATAAATTCCGTCAGCGGGAATTAATTTGAATGCAGTATCAATCTCAATGTTTGCTGTCGGAAATCCTAATAATCGACCAAGCTTATCACCAGAAACAACACGACCTGTTAAGCTATAGGTATTTCCGAGAAGTTGATTTGCTGCATCAATATCGCCTTCCTCCAATGCTTTTCTGATCTTAGTAGAACTCACGCCAATGTGATCAACATCCTGACGTGAAATCTCTTCAACATCAAAACCATACTTTGGTCCGTTGAGTTTTAGTTGTTCAAAACTACCTTCACGATTTTTCCCGAAATGATGATCGTATCCAATTACCAACTTCTTCGTGCCGATAGTTTCTACGAGAATTTTAATGATGAATTCTTCCGAAGTAAGTTGTGAGAACTCTTTGGTAAACGGAATTCGAATAAGATGTTGTATACCTTGTGCTTTTAAAAGTTCTGCTTTTTCTTCAAAGGTATTCAGGAGTTTTAAAGACGTTTCTGGTTTCAGGACTAAACGAGGATGCGGCCAAAAGGTAATCACAACAGCCTCACCATTTTGATTGGATGCAATCTCACGGAGCCTCAATAGAATTTTTTGATGACCAAGGTGAACACCATCAAATGTACCGCTGGTTACAACAGCATATTCAAGCCTGGAGAAATCTTCTATGCCATGGTATATTTTCATACTAAACCGATGGCTGAAATTAAGGAATAACTAGATGTACTTCATCGATTGTCACAGCATTTTCTAAAGTATGCGGTCCTATGCGGGTTCGGCAAAGTTCTGACATATAGGCTCCGACACCAAGTACATTTCCAAAATCACGGGCAATGCTGCGGATGTAAGTACCCTTTGAGCAGACAATCCTAAAGGTAATTTCAGGAAGTGCAACAGAGGTAATTTCAAATTCGCTTACTTCTACTTCACGGGGTTTTAATTCGATCTCTTCGCCTTTTCTAGCAAACTCATATGCACGTTTTCCTCCAATTCGAATAGCAGAATGCTGTGGGGGCATTTGACTGATTTTTCCGATGAAGTTTTTGGTCGCTTCTTTAACTAAGGCTTCTGTTAAGCCTGAAATATCTTTCTGTTCTGTTGCCTCTGTTTCTAAATCATGTGAAGGCGTTGTCTGACCAAGAATAAACTTGCCGGTATATTCTTTTTCTTGGCCCATAAACTCTTCAATCCGCTTGGTCATTTTACCAACACAGATAATGAGTAGCCCTGTAGCAAGGGGATCGAGTGTACCCGCATGCCCGATTTTTTTCGTCTTTAATATGTAGCGTAATTTATTTACAACATCAAACGAAGTCCACTCGCGTGGCTTGTTAACGAGTAGGAGATTGCCTTGATCTGAAAGTTGAATTTCCATTAAACGATGGAAAGAGAAACACCAAAATAAAATAAAAGAAGGATAACGACTCCAAGTGCAATTCGATAATAACCGAATACTTTAAAGCCGTGTTTGGTTAGGAATGTGATAAAGGATTTGATCGCAATGATTCCAACAATAAAAGCTACTACATTACCAATAACTAATAACGTAATTTCATTCGAACCAAATGATCCTCCATCATGATAGAATGAATACATCTTGTATAGCGTTGCAGCAAACATGGTAGGTACTGCAAGAAAGAAGGAAAACTCTGCTGCCGTTTTCTTATTCAACTTTTGTGTAAGTCCTCCAATGATGGTTGCAGCAGATCGTGAGACCCCCGGAATCATAGCAATGGTCTGAAAGAAACCAACCTTAAGTGCAGAAGGGTAGGAGATGTCTTGTGCCGTATTCGTTTCATTCTTTTCAAAAATCTTGTCAACAAAAAGAAAGAAGATTCCCCCAGCGATAAGCATGTACCCAACAACATCCACACGTTCTAATAATTCATCAATGTAATCGTTTAACAAAAAGCCGATAACAGCCGCAGGTAAAAAGGCTACAAGTAGCTTAAGATAGAATTCGAGAATCTGTTGCAAGGATTTTTCAACTGGAATAAAACGCTTCCAATACAAAACAACAACCGAGATAATCGCTCCCAGTTGAATGGCTACCGTAAACATTTTTGTAAATGGATCAGATGCAATACCCATTAGAGATGAGCCGATGATCATGTGCCCTGTTGATGAAACAGGTAAAAATTCAGTAAGACCTTCTATGATGGCAAGAATGATGGCGTGGAGGAAAGACATGTTGGTTAGTTCAAAGTTTCATGTTCCAGGTTCAAGGTTACTTACATTTTAAAAGCAAGTCTAAGTCTCAAAGCTTACCTGGAACTTGGAACTTTAAACTCGGAGCCTTGGGGTAAAACTATTTTGTTGGCTTGATGAGAATGGCAAACAGTTCAATGATAAATCCAGCAACTACAATTATAGGACCCAAGGTCAAACCTAAAAATCCGAAACCATGTTGCTCTTTATCGATAGACATTACAACGAAGCCAACCACAAGTGTAAGCACACCAATGATCATGAGTTGATAATTTCTTTTGCCAAAGGGAAGTTTGCTTTCCATGTTTATTTATTTTCAGTATAGTTCGTCTAATGACATTCTTAAATATTTCTGAATTGCGAAGAACGTGCTTACAATGGCTACAATTATCCCTAGTACGGCTAAGATCATTAGCAGTGTTAAAAATTGTGATTGATTATGTAATAAGAAAAGATCGGGAATTCGCTGTTGTGCATAGGTCGAGAATCCCCATAATGCTACTGCAGCCAATAAACCAGAAAGTAAACCATAGCCAGCAGCCCGATACAAGAATGGACGTTGAATAAACCATTTCTTAGCACCCACTAGTTGCATGCTTCTTATTAAAAATCGCTGAGAAAATAAGGCAATGCGCATTGTACTATTCACCAGTAAAAAATTGATGGCGATAAGTAATAAGGCCAGGAATAAAAGGGCTATTGAAATATTGGTGAAGTTTTTATTGACTTCATCAAACAAATGTTTTTCGTAAGTAGCTTCAAATACTCCCGTCATCTTTTCAAGTTTCTCCTTGATGCTTTTTAGGTTTGTTGTGTCTTGATAGTCAGAATTGATTTTTACAATGAAGGCATCCTTCAAAGGGTTTTCACCCAGAATTTCTTTATAGTCTCCAATTTGTTTAATCAGATCTTTTTCAGCGTCTTCTTTCGGAATGAAAACAATAGACTTCTCACCTTCTGCCACAAATTTTTGCCCGATGATGGTTTTCTCTAGCTGATTTTTGTGGGTTTCTGATACCGAGCTTTTAAGGTATACCTTGATGTTAAGGTTGTCGCGAATAATATTGCCGAATTGATTGGAGTAGATGATAAGATTACCAAACAGACCAAGAACAAACAATGCAAGGGTAATGCTGGTCACCACCCCGATAGCGGGATATCCTCCTAGTTTTTTCTTATTTTTAAATTTCTCCATTATGCCCACCAAAGGTAGGATAAAATCTTAAAAAAATAGGAGTCGATGAAAGCTTATACAGGGTAATAAAAAAAGCCTCCCGATAATTTCGGGAGGCTTTTTTTATTATTTCTTTCTTGAATCTTTCAATTTCTTGATAAGCGTTGGATCGCTGATGGCTTTAAGAGGTTTGATCTTTTCACCATCTTCTTTCAAGAAGTAGTAATGATCCTTATAGAAGAGGAAAATCGTGCGCTTATTATCCTCACTAAAGAACTCCATGATCTCATATACATTCTTCTCGAATGGACCGAAAAGTAACAGACTATCATCTTTGAATTGGTAGTTGAAGGTATATTTTTTATTGTCCTTGTCTATACCTAAAGCAATTGATGAGCCATGACTTGGTTTTTCAACAGGTACCTTTTCGCTGACTGGAGAAACAGATTGACTATCTGATTCTACTGCAGGATCAAATACGTCAATAGCTGGTTTGGCCACAGTAATATCAGGCTTAGTTGCTTTTTTGGTTTTCTGAGGTTGAGTTTTTTCAATCTTCTTTTCTTCCACATTTGTTGATTGAGTTTGAGATTTGGCCTCAGGCTCAGGTTGTGGTTCAGTAGTTTCTACAGGCTCGCTAGTTTCGATTTTTGGTTCTTCGATTACAACTACTTCGACTTTTGTCTCTTCTGGTTGTTCAAAATAGAAGTACAGTCCTGTGGCAACAATAGCGCTCGCTACGAATCCTATAGCTAATTTCACTAAAACCGAAACATTGCTGCCCTTGAGTGCTGATGCAGGTACATTGTTCAGCATGGTTTTCAATTCTGAAACACGAGCCTCACGTAAACTATCTGCAATCTTTTGTTGGAGTTGAAACTCCTGTTGAAGTTCAGGATCAGTATTGAGCTGTTTTTCAAACGCAGCTTTCTCGTCAGCACCCATTCTGTTGCCAACGTAATTGTCCAGTAATTCTAAATTCTTTTCCGTTATCATAACTCTAGTCTAAAAAGTCCTGCTCTGAATATTGAGCCTTCACCAGTTCATCTAATTTCTTTTTGCACTTATATTTTTTTGTTTTCGCTGTATCCGTATTTGCAAATCCAAGTTTATCTGCAATGTCCTGCATCGACATCTCCTCAAAGTAGTAATACATCAATACCTTTTTACAGGTTTCACCAAGTTGATTGATGCATTTTGCTATTATCTTCTCTCTTTCTGCCGAATCTGTATCCAGTAAAACAGGAGTGTCTTTATCTTCATGAGAGAGCCGTTTTTTTCGATCCAATTCTTTTCGCCACAAGTTTTGACAGATGCTGTAGATGTATGTACTGATCTTTGCAGTCATCACCAGATTACCTGATGTAGCTTTCTGCCAGAAAACAATCAATGCATCTTGATAAACATCGCGAGCCTCTTCCTCCGTTCCACTATTGGTGATCACCAATTTGGTCATCATCCGATAGTATTTTTTATATAAGAACTCCAGAGCCTTCTCGTCACCTTTACAGATGCGTTCGAAAATCTCTTTTTCGTCCATAGGTGAGTTCGATCTATATACCATCTTTAATTGCCTTAGTAACCCTTAGGTTCATTGATTTGTCATTTTCCCAGACTACTTGTCGTTAGGAGATTTAATTGAACCTTCGCCACGTCTGTGTTCGATAGAATGGTCCCCAATATCCCCTTACTTTTAAATCATTTCCTTCAATCCAGAGTTTACAACTATAAATTTTGCCTACTTCAGGGTCTAGGATATTTCCTTCGGTATACTCATCACCCGACTTCTTCATGTCTTTGATGATCTCCATACCGATTATTTTTTTCTTGAAGCGCCCATCATCTGTAGGACATTTGTTGCAGATCGGGTCTGTGTCTTCACCGGCTTTTGGAAAAATCTTCAGGATCTTTCCATAGATCACACCACTCTTTTCAAAAATCTCTACAATTGACTTTACTTCATTGGTTTCATCATCAACTGATTTCCATTTTCCAACAATATCGGATTGGGCATTGGCCAAAAATGAGAACAGCACGAGCGGAAGAATGAGGGTCTTCATGTTTTTTCAGTTCTTGATTTATCAAAAATAAGAAAAGCCCCGACATGTCGGGGCTTTTCGAAATGCGATATAAAGCAGATTGTTACTTTTCAACAGCCACCGCTTCAGTCTGAACTTTTACGACAGACTCAATTTTAGCTTTTGTATCATCAGTTTTTGCAGCTGCATCTGGCACATCTTTAACAAGTAAAGGAGCAATAACCAGCGCAACAACTGACATCAATTTTAATAAGATATTCAATGAAGGGCCAGAGGTATCTTTAAATGGATCACCTACAGTATCGCCAACTACTGCAGCTTTATGCGGCTCTGATTTTTTGTAAAACATCTGCCCGTTAATTTCGACACCTTCTTCAAAGCTCTTCTTTGCATTGTCCCATGCGCCACCAGCGTTTGATTGGAAGATCGCCATCAATACTCCTGATACCGTGACACCGGCCAACATCCCACCTAATGCTTCTGCACCAAAACCAGGTAAGAAGGCAATGATTACAGGAACAACAACAGCCATTAAACCAGGCAATACCATTTCTCGAAGAGCTGCCTTGGTAGAAATTTCAACACATTTTCCATACTCTGCTGTTCCGTCTGCGTCATGGAATATTTTCTGATCTGCAGCAGTCCAATCTTTTAACTCTTTGTCGCCATTTCTTCTCATAGCTTCTAAAGCAGCTTTCAATGGAGGAATGGAAGCAAATTGTCTTCTTACTTCTTCAATCATCGACATAGCCGCGCGACCAACTGCATTCATTGCTAGAGCGGAGAATACAAATGGAAGCATAGCTCCAATGAAAAGTCCGGCCATTACGTTTGCTTTCGAAACATCAATGGATCCCATTTTTGCGGTTGTCATAAATGCTCCAAACAAAGCCAAAGCGGTTAGAGCAGCAGAAGCAATAGCAAAACCTTTTCCGATAGCAGCAGTTGTATTTCCCACTGCATCCAACTTGTCGGTACGCTGACGTACTTCTTTTGGAAGTTCAGACATTTCAGCAATACCACCTGCGTTATCAGAGATTGGTCCGTAAGCATCAACTGCCAATTGAATTCCAAGGTTAGATAGCATACCTACCGCTGCTATCGCAATACCATATAGTCCACCGAAATGGAAGGCTCCCATAATAGAAAGCGCAATAATTAAAATAGGAAGTGCCGTGGACATCATACCTACACCAAGACCTGCAATGATGTTTGTTGCAGCCCCTGTTGAGGATTGACGAACAATTGACAATACAGGTTTTTTACCCATTGCTGTATAGTACTCAGTGATGAGACCTACCAATAAACCACCCACTAAACCAATAATGGTAGCCCAGAAAATACCCATGGCTGTCATCGTTCTAACGATA
>DAIQPD010000011.1:0-51793 GCA_036787535.1 Chryseolinea sp. | reverse complement strand
GGCCACCGCATATCTCTTTATCGCTTTAATGCTTCCTATTCTTTCATCCATTGCTGATTCGTATGGCAACAAGAAAAGGTTCATGCAGTTTTTCTGTTACCTTGGCGGTCTAGCGTGTATCGGACTTTTTTGGTTCAAGGGAGAGCAACCAAGTGTGGCTTGGGGATTAGGTTGTTTTATGTTAGCTGCTATCGGATATATCGGAAGCCTTGTTTTTTACAATTCATATTTACCAGACATTGCAAAGCCCGAAGAACACGATCGAATTAGCGCGCGAGGTTTTTCTTTCGGTTATTTGGGAGCTTCATTATTACAAATAATCGGTTTTGGATTGGTGGTTTATTTCAGTAGCAAGGGCGATAAAACTTCTGGACCACTTTTTACTTTTTTACTTGTGGGATTATGGTGGATGGGATTTGCTCAGATTACCTTCTTCCATCTTCCGAAGAGTCTTCCTTCCATTAAGAAACCAGACAACAACTTTCTTACTGCTGGTTTCATTGAGCTTAAAAAAGTATTCGTACATATAAAAGCGTTAAAAACTTTGAAATGGTTTTTAGTAGCATTCTTATTTTATAGTATGGGTGTTCAAACCGTTATGTTAGCCGCCACCCTATTTGGACAAAAGGCTTTGGGACTTCCTTCAGAAAAATTAATCATAACTATTTTGCTCATGCAGTTTGTGGCTATTGCAGGCGCAACTATTATTTCACGATTGTCGAACCGATTTGGAAATCTTTACACACTCATGGGAGTCGTTTTACTTTGGGTGGTGATTTGTATTACGGCCTTCTTTGTTGCCGTACTAAAAGAATCAGGACATGAAGTTGAATTGTATTTTTATGTAGTAGCCGTTGGAGTAGGACTTGTTATGGGAGGTGTACAGGCGCTCAGCAGAAGTACCTACAGCAAACTCATGCCAACCACCCGCGACACAGCGTCCTTCTTTAGTTTTTATGACGTAACAGAGAAGGTATCCATTGTAGTTGGAATTTTTACATTCGGTTATATCGATGAACTATTTGGAATGAAACATTCCGTGTTGGCCCTGATCGTATTTTTTGTTTTAGGATTTGGTGCACTCTTGATTGCCAAAAGAAAAGAGACCAATGCTAATCCCAGTGTTACTCAATAAGGTTTACAAAATCTAATACGCTAGCGTAATCTCAAAAGCGTCAAGCCTCCCTCTCCTCCGGAGAGGGTTGGTGGGGTGAGGCTCATACTCAATACCGCAGATGCTTTACCGTCATTCCATTGTTGATTAATTGCTTCAACGAATCAATACCTATTTTTAAATGAAGTTCTACATAGTTGGTCGTAACCACAGAATCACTTGCCTCTGTTTTAACGCCCTCAGGAACCATAGGCTGATCCGAAACTAGTAATAAGGCACCAGCTGGAATTTTATTATTGAATGCGGTTGTAAAAATAGTTGCCGTCTCCATGTCAATTGCACCTGCTCTTATCTTTCGGAGATATGCTTTGAATTCTTCGTCCCACTCCCAAACACGTCTGTTGGTAGTATAAACTGTACCAGTCCAATAATCTTGATTGTAATCTCGAATGGTTGTTGAGATTGCTTTTTGCAAAGCAAAAGATGGAAGAGCTGGTACCTCTGGTGGAAAGTAATCGTTGGATGTACCTTCTCCGCGAATGGCTGCAATGGGAAGTATAAAGTCTCCTATATCATTTTTCTTTTTCAGTCCGCCACACTTTCCAATAAACAAAGCCGCTTTGGGTTTGATGGCGCTTAAACAATCCATTACCGTTGCAGCATTTGGACTGCCCATACCAAAGTTAATAATGGTTATACCTCCGGCAGTAGCACTTCGCATCGGTTTATCTAAACCATTTATGGGCACATTATGCCAGCTTGCAAACATCTTTACATAGTTCTCAAAATTGGTGAGGAGAATATATTCTCCAAATTGATCTAAGGCCTGACCAGTATAGCGAGGCAACCAGTTCTCAACGATTTCCTGTTTTGTCTTCATTTTATAAAGTTAGGATAAAGAAATGCAGGGAAAAAATGATTGGTCTGTTCGATACTAAAGGGTTTATTTGTATGGATGGAAAAACTCAATCTTCCTGCGTTTGAATACAAGATAAAAGAATCAGATAACAAGATTTGGATTTATGATATAGTTCGGAAAAAGTATTTGGTATTAACTCCGGAAGAATGGGTGCGTCAGCATTTTTTACATTACCTATTGAACCATGTTCAGTATCCTAAAGCGCTGATCAAAGTTGAAGGTGGATTAAAATTTAACAGGCTTCAGAAACGCAGTGACATTGTTGTGTTTGACCGAACAGGTAATCCCTGGATGATTGTTGAATGTAAAGCGCCTAGTGAATCTATTGATGAATCCACCTTGCGACAAGCTTCAGTTTATAACGCAACACTAAAAGCAAAATACCTTGTATTAACCAATGGGATGAAAACATTCTGTTGTCAGATTGAAAGTGAAAATAGAAATGCAGTTATGTTAAATGATTTACCTCCGTTTGAGTAAAGCATGACGAATGGCTTAGTTTATAAATGCCCCAAACTATTCTCAGGGTACTTACCTTCAATGGGCCTGTAGAAAGAATATATTTTTTCAAAATCACTTTGTTGATCATTTGTTGTATATAATGCATCACTGATAACAACGGTTTTGTTTTTGAAATCCAATCCTACCATAATAATGGGAATGTTAGCCTTGTGTGCGATGAAATAAAATCCAGTTTTTAGTTTATCAACCCGCTTGCGTGTTCCTTCAGGGGCAATGGCAAGTGAGAACCTTGTATGTTGATTAAAAATAGCCACTACTTCATCCACAAGGTTATGATGATTTGAACGATCAACCGGTGTTCCACCAAGCCAACGAAAAATAAATCCAAACGGAGGTCGGAACAATTCTTTTTTACCAAGGTATCGGGTGTGTGTCATGTGTAATAGACTTCGGTATGCAAGTCCAATAAAAAAATCCCAGCTGCTGGTGTGTGGTGCTACGATAACAATATATTTAGTCAGATGATGGTGTGGAAAAACAACATCTGTTTTCCATCCTATTATGTAAAGAAATATTTTCCAGAACCACCGCATGTCCCTCTTTCGTTTTGGATTTAAGTCAAATATCGTAACTTCCAAATCACAACCAAATCCAATTTTCTATGTCTGGAATTGAAAAAAAATCAAGAAGAAGTTTTCTGAAAAAAGCGTTTGGTACCGCTCTCATTACAAGTGCGGCTCCCTCACTTTTAATAGCAAATCAAAAAAAGGTAATCACACTTCCATCCAGCACACAACTTAAACGAATATCCGCAAATGATCAGGTAAACATTGCAGTAATTGGTATGGGCATTATGGGTTTCAATAACCTTGAAACTTCTGTTCAGGTTCCGGGTGTGAAACTAATTGGTGTGTGTGATTTGTATAGTGGAAGACTGGATCATGCAAAAGAAATTTACGGCAAAGATATTTTCACAACGAAGAACTATCAGGAGATTCTGGATCGAAAAGATGTGGATGCTGTGATCATTGCAACCTCTGATCATTGGCATGATCGCATTTCAATTGAAGCCATGAATAAAGGCAAGCACGTGTATTGCGAAAAGCCAATGGTGCATAAGCTTGAAGAAGGAGCGGATGTTATCGCAACTCAAAAGAAGACAGGTAAAGTTTTTCAGGTGGGTAGCCAACGTGTAAGTTCAATTATTACACAGAAGACAAAAGAAATTTTTGAATCGGGTGTGATTGGTGATTTAATTTTGGTAGAGACCTTCAACGATCGACATTCAGCAAATGGTGCATGGCAATACTCCATTCCCACCGATGCAAAAGAAGGAACGGTAGATTGGGATAAATTTATAGGTGATGCTCCTAAGATGCCTTATGATCCTGTTCGTTTCTTTCGATGGAGAAATTATCAGGATTATGGAACCGGAATTGCAGGCGATTTATTTGTTCATCTTTTTTCAGGCCTTCATGTAGTAACGAGTTCAACCGGACCCAATCGGATTTTTGCAACGGGTGGCCTTCGGTATTGGAAAGATGGTAGAGACGTGCCCGATATTATCACAGGCGTTTATGATTATCCATCCAGCGCAAAGCATGCTGCATTCAATTTGCAGATGCGCGTAAACTTTGTTGATGGTGGAGGAGGAGGAGAAGTGCTTCGCTTTGTTGGTACCGATGGTGTGATTATTATGGGATGGGATACGGTTAAAGTAGAGCGTCATAAAATTCAAAAAGACCCGGGTTATGGCGGATGGGATTCGTTCGATACCTTTACGATTGCTCAGCAAAAAGAATATGAAAAATGGTACAAGGCGCATTATCCTGCACCCAAACCAGAAGTGAGTGAATCGGATGTGGAGTATCGATCACCTAGAGGTTACAGTGCAAATCTGGATCATCACTTAAGTTTTTACAGAGGCATCCGCGAAAGGGCACCTATTGTTGAAGATGCCTTGTTCAGCATGCGTGCCGCTGGCCCGGCTCTGGCAACCAACAAAAGTGTTTTCGAAAGGAAAATTATCAACTGGGATCCGGAGGCAGCAAAGGTTATATAAGCATTCTTACTTTATTATTCTTTTAAAAATTACGAGGAAGCCAGGTCTATTTGATCTGGCTTTTCTATTTTTGATGCAAAACCATTTCACTATGTCCGATCTTTTAAAAAGTGTTCAGGTCAAAGCGCAAAGCTGGCTCGATAGTGCTGTCATTGACAATGAAACAAAGGCTGAAATAAAATCATTACTCGAAAAAGAGGACTCAAAGGAATTGATTGATCGGTTTTATAAAGATCTTGAATTTGGAACAGGAGGTTTGCGTGGCATCATGGGCGCTGGTTCAAATTGTATGAACCAGTACACCGTTGGCATTGCCACACAGGGACTTGCAAATTACTTAATAAAGTCTTTCCCTTTAAGTCCGATCAGTGTAGCCATTGCTCATGACAGTCGAAACAATAGCCGTTTTTTTGCTCAAGTTGCTGCCAATGTTTTTTCTGCAAATGGAATTAAGGTTTATATGTTTTCAGAACTTCGGCCAACACCTCTTCTTTCGTTTGCCATTCGATATTTAAAGTGCAACTCGGGTATTGTTGTTACGGCATCTCACAATCCCAAAGAGTACAATGGCTACAAAGCGTATTGGAGTGGAGGTGCACAAGTTGTTCCGCCTCATGATCAGAATGTAATGGAGGAAGTGAATGCAATTACTTCTTTCGAACAGGTAAAGTTTGAAGCCAATCCAGCAAATATTTTTACGATTGGATCGGAGGTAGAGCAAGCTTACTATAACGAGGTAAAGAAGATTATCCCAAACCATGATATTATTGCAAAGCATAATAATATTCCGTTAGTGTACACCAGTCTACATGGAGCCGGCATCACGATGGTACCAGAATGTTTGCGTCAAATTGGATTTACAAATATTCAGTTGGTAGATGAACAGAAAGTGCCGGATGGAAATTTTCCAACAGTTCAATCTCCTAACCCTGAAGAAAAATCGGCCATGGAGTTAGTGATCCGGAAAGGTATGGAGGTCAATGCCACGATGGTAATGGCAACCGATCCAGATACAGATCGCGTGGGTATTGGGGTGCGCAAAGCGGATGGTGATTTTATTTTACTGAATGGTAATCAGGCGTTTTGTTTGATGATGTATTTTATTCTGAAAAATTTATCAGATAAAAAAAATGCATACATCGCCAAAACAATTGTTACCTCCGAATTAATTGATGCGATGGCATCAAAGATTGGTGTTGAGTGTTACAATACACTAACAGGCTTCAAATACATTGCCGAACTCATGGGGCAACTGGAAGGCAAGAAACATTTCATTGCTGCAGGTGAAGAGAGTTATGGTTACATGGCGGGAGATTTTGTGCGCGATAAAGATGCTGTTTCGGCTTGCGCTTTCTTTGCTGCCATGGCAGCCAGTGCAACAGAGGAAAATAAATCCATGTATGATTGGCTGATCGACATGTATGTAGAGTTTGGATACTATAAAGAAAGCTTACTCAACCTCACAAAGAAGGGACAACAAGGTGAGCAGGAAATAAAAGCATTGATGGCAAAGTTCAGAAGTAATCCTCCTGCTGAAATTAATGGAAGTAGAGTAGAACGATTGCTTGATTACAAATTGTTAAAAGAACGAAATCTGATTACGGGTAAGGAATCTACTCTAAACTTTCCTTCATCAGATGTTCTTCAATTCTATTTGGAAGATGGTACTAAAGTTTCAGTTCGGCCATCGGGTACAGAGCCAAAAATTAAATTTTACATCAGTGTAAATATGCAGCTTGACTCGAAAGATGAATTTTTGAGTGCTACAGAAAAATTAGATGTGAAGATTAAAGGAGTTGAAAAATACCTTCTTTCTGTTTAACAGATTGCTAGGTACGAAAAGACTAATCCGTGATCAATACTTTTTCGGAGTGCATTTTATTGGAAGTACGAACTCTTACAAAATAAATTCCAGTGGCGGCTCCAGGAATGGAAAGTAAAAATGGTTGATCGAGAGTATCCTCAATTGTTTCACTGAAAATGATTTTACCTATTTGATCAATTACTTCAAGGTTGGCAGTTTCCCCTTCAGGAAGGTTTAGGATTACGTTTATTCCATCTTTGGTTGCCGGGTTTGGATATACAATGAACAGCTTGGTTATCACAAGGTAATTGATGTTGTCGATATAGAGGTTGTTGCCATTGTCGTTTGTAAAAACAAAGGCGATGCGAACTTGATCTTCATTTGCCAATGCTGAAAGATCGATAGATAAATTTTGCCAATCTGATTCTCCCTCCGGGTTCCAACTGTCAGAAGAGGTTTCGTTTGAAGAAAGTAAATCACCGCTTCGATTAAACAAGGTAATAGGGTATGAGTATCCACAATCAGTTGACGCTAATACTTGAAGTCGATCGTTTGTTCCAGGTTTAGATTTGTAGGATAAGTCAAAATACATTTCACGAACACCAATAGATGAAAAATCATATACAGGACTGACGAACCAGGCTTCGTCAGCCGTATCTGAATTGTCAAATGCATTGATGTAAAGAGAGGTAGCATAGTTTGTGGTGGCGCTTTCAAAATTCATTCCTCCACTTGGGTTTACCATAGTCCATTGATCAGAAAAATCAGAATCAAAATTTTGACTTTGAGGAATTTGCTCGACAACATCCCGAATCAGAATAGTGATTTGCTTTGTGTCATTCGCTGGGTTCAGATCAGTTACTCCATTTGGAGAGGATAAGGTTGCTGTTAAAGTATTTTCTGCACTCGGTAATACAATCCCTGAAGTAGATACATCAAGAGTTTCATTTGGTGGAATGCTAATACCGGAGATTGATTCTGTAACCGGATTTCCATTATTAACTTTTGTCTCTATACTAAACGAGGTGACCGTTACTGTTCCGGTATTTTTTACACGAATTTTCGGAGTAGCATTATTTTCACAGGTGACGGGTGATGGTGAAATAATTTCGATTAGCGCGATGTCTTCGAATGCTGCAACAGATATTCCAATATTGTCGAGATAAAGATTATTGCCATAATCGTTTAGCCCAATAAAGGCCAATTGAATATTACTTTGTCCAATAAAGGAATTTAAATTGATTATTTCATTTCGCCACTGTGCAGCGCTGGTTGGAACAAAATCAGTTGTAGTGTTACTGGTTGTAGCAAGGGCAGAACCTTTTTTCAAATAAATCTCTGTGGCCTGACTGAGATCTGTATTACAATTTTCCATCACTACAATTCGAAGTCCATCGTTACTTGTGCTATTGAAGCGAGCATGAGAAATATCGAATGTTAATAGAGCTACTGTGGTAGAGGAAAGATCCAAAACCGGAGTGATCAATAAATCAATTTCTCCTTCGCTGTCTTCATAATCATAGAAGTCCATCTTCATAGCTTTGTTTGATGGGCTTACATCCGGAGCATTTGTGTTTTGCCAAGTAGTCTTCTGATCCGGATTTTCAATTGTCCAGTTGGTGGGTGAGAAATTAAACACTTCCGTGAACGGTGTTGATTGCGCGAAAGCAATTTGAGTGGATTGATTAATTACATTGTTAGTAGAATTGCCATCGGTAGTTCCATTCGTTTGAAGAATGGTGAAGGTTACAGTATGTGCTCCACTCGTAAAAGTGAGATCATTAAAGGAAACAAGAGCAGATTGAAGCAGCGCTAAAGAAAGCGATGGAAATAGTTTTGTCTCCGTAATAACACCATCTTTTCTAACCTCAATTTGTGCAGAGGTAATCTCATTACTTCCGTAATTTCTGATTTCAATAGCAGGTGTAAAGGTTGTATTGCATTCGCTTGAACCTGGAGTTAAAATTTCTTTAATACCTAAATCATTTGCCAATGGCACAGGATCAAGAAGAGCAGGAGATGTTAGCAAGCTTACTCTTCGTGGGCTATTTTCAATTACGGTTTGCATCCGACTCACCTGTCCTTGCGTGAAAATATTCATGCAAACATCATTTGTGTAATCGAGGTAGTTTTGAAACATCTTATTGTTAGAACAAGAAGAGCTTGGATGCGCTGGACAACCACTTGTACTATTTGCTTGATTTGGTGTGTCATCAACATAATCGGTTCCTGAGCACGTACCACCATCATCACCCCAAGTATGACGCAGTCCAAAAAAATGGCCGATCTCATGTGTGGCAGTGCGACCTTTGTTGTATTGAGGTTCAAGATCAAATGCCCCATCATCAGATGAACCAAAAGCCTGATAGGCAATGACCACACCATCCGTCAATCTATTGTTAGATGAATTTGCCAATCCATCAAGCGTAGAAACAGGAAACTGTGCGTAACCAAGGTAATCGGTAATGTTACACACCCAAAGATTTAAGTAGTCTTCAGCAGGCCAGTAACTGGTTGATTTTAATTCGTAGTTATCGTTGATCGTATAAGACGTTCTTGTCCCTTGTGTTCGAACAATACCTGTGGTTGCTAATCCTTCAGGATTACGTTTCGCTAAAACAAATTCAACATCAAAATTTCCGGCAACGGGAAGAAATTCTGCAGGTGTGTTTGATGCATCGGCATTTAGTCTTTGGTAATCTTTATTGAGAACAGCAAGCTGAGAAAATATTTGCGCATCGGATATGTTTGTGCCGATACCTATCGCTTCACCATTGTGAATAACATGCACGACTATTGGAACCTGATAGGTAGCTTTTGTTCGAAGCGGACCGACCTTTTTTGTTTTGCTTTTATTTTTCAGAATCCAATTCTCAAAGGTTGTTTCGTTTTCCTTAAGAAGGTTTTGGTTTTTTAATTTCTGAGTGTATTCAACCGTTCCGCAACGATCTTGAGCCACCGAAGTTTCAGTAGTAAAAATGAAAACAGGAAGTAAGGCAAGGATTGCGATTATTCGCACCCGATTAAAAGGAGTAAGGAAGAGTCGTGTTATTAAAATCAACGTTGCCAAATCAAGCTAAACTATATCAAGTAAAGGTAAGAAGAGTAACCGTTAAATACGACTATCTGTTTTCAACATTTCCACTATCGATAATAATCTTCTGGTTTTGTGTCTTTGAAATAAACTCTTTTGGCTTCTCCATTGAGGAAGTAATCTAATTTCTTGTCAGGAATACGGTTAAAATCTCCATCTGCGAATACTCCGTTTCCAAAGCCACATTCGTTTTGATCATCCATAGTTTTAACAACTAGATTGTGATTTGAAAACTCAAAAGACCATTTACAAGCTGAGCTAGAATGGCCATGCTTTGTGAAGAATATTCCGTTATTGTTTTTAATCTTCAGACGGCCATACAATGCCCCCATATTATACGATGGTGGCCCATGAATTACATCTATATAAAATAAAACTGTACTGTCTGTTTCAGGGTAAATAATAACAATGCCTCCAATTTTTTCAGTCTTTTTTTCATAGGAATAGACGCCTTCATACTTCGAGGTTAGCAACTTGGAACTATTGTAATGACTTACTTGTGCATGAGAGGAGAGGCAGGGCAGAAGTAGAACGATTATAAAAATAAAAGCTTTCATGCGACTAATTTATGACAACTGTTAATTAGCAATCATTTAATGTCGATTGGCTAGGTAATTTTGATTTAGGATTAGTGACTTGTGATGTTTGATTAGTGATTTTATTGCGTGAGAAAATCGAATATCAATAGTCGCAAATCATTTCACCACTACCCAACAGGAGTAAGATTCACCACTTCAATCGACTTCACTTCCGGCACAGCTTTTTTAATGGCTTCTTCAACACCAGCCTTAAACGTCATCGTAGACATTGGGCAACTTCCGCATGCACCTACAAATTCAAGCTTCAGAACATTGTCAGAGGAGAGTTCCAAAACTTTAACATTGCCACCATCGGCCATCAAATACGGGCGAATAGAATCCAGCGCGGTTTCAATGTTTTTAGTAATGTCTTCGAGCGATAAGGTATTCATTAGACTTTTAGTTCTACGCGTTGCGTTTGTGTAAAGTTAGCATTTCTGATGGCAATCTGTCGGGCTAATGTTTCAGCCAATTCAGTGAAAGCTTTTGCTGTTGCTCCGTCTTTCAATACAGCAGGCAAACCACTATCACCGCTTTCACGGATGCTTTGCACCAAAGGTATTTGACCCAGCAAAGGAACACCATGTTTTTCTGCTAAGTTCTTGCCTCCGTCTTTTCCGAAGATATAATATTTATTGTCTGGCAATTCTTCTGGTGTGAAGTACGCCATGTTCTCTACCACACCTAAGATCGGTACATTAATCTGCGGCTGTTTGAACATCGCCATACCTTTATTGGCATCGGCAAGGGCAACTTTCTGCGGAGTCGTTACAACAACAGCTCCTGTAACGGGAACAGTTTGCACCATAGTAAGATGAATGTCGCTGGTACCAGGAGGCAGGTCTATCAACAGGTAATCTAGATCACCCCATTCGGCATCACTGAAAAATTGTTTGAGGGCGGAACTCGCCATTGGCCCGCGCCATACAACCGCACTATCAGGTGGAGTAAGAAAACCTATTGAAATAAGCTTCACTCCATATTGTTCAATTGGTATAATGATGTTCTTTCCATTAACCTGCTTTACCGTTGGTTGCTCAAACTCACAGTTAAACATGGTTGGAATGGAAGGCCCATAAATATCAGCATCAATGAGGCCTACCTTTGCCCCGGATTGGGCTAAAGCCACGGCCAGATTTGTGGTAACAGTAGACTTACCTACGCCTCCTTTTCCGGACGAAATGGCGATAATATTTTTAACTCCCTGAAGGATCGGGGTATTATCTCTTGAGGTTGTTACGGAAGAGGTCATCAGAATCTCGATCGCAACAGAATCTCCCACTACTTTTTCGACAGCATCTTCGCAATCATTGCGAATTTTTTCTTTTAATGGGCAGGCCGGAGTAGTAAGTACCACCGTAAAACTGACTTTTTCAGGTCTTACCTTCACATCTTTAATCATGTTCAGGCTCACCAGATCGCGCTTCAGATCGGGGTCATCTACCGTAGAAAGGGCTTTTATAATATCGGATTCTGTAAAATTCATGCGTTTATAACAGTGAAAAGGAAAATAAGGTCTAAAAATCTGTGCAAATTAGTTACAAAGTCGATAGTCAATAGTCCATTGGCAACGGTTTTTTAGAATAAGTTCGATGGTTTCCAGAATCGACTATCGACTAGCAACCATGGACTATGGACTATTATTATCTTTGCCCGGAATTGGAAGCCCAGAAGAGTATCAGCCCATTAACTATTAACTTTTAACCGATAACCACGCCTCGTGATTTCCCGCGAAACCATAGATGAAGTAAAAAATCGGATCGACATTGTTGATGTTGTTGGCGACTTCGTTACGCTTAAGCGGTCGGGTCAGAACTACAAAGCGTTGAGCCCATTCTCGAACGAAAAAACGGCTTCTTTTTATGTCGTTCCATCCAAAGGTATTTTCAAGGATTTCAGCAGCGGTAAAGGTGGTGATGGAATTACCTTCGTAATGGAGCATGAAGGGATGAGCTATCTGGAAGCCATTCGCTACATGGCCAAGAAATATGGTGTAGAGCTAAAAGAAGAAATTTCTTCGAAAGAAGAACTGGCGCAGAACAGCGATCGCGATAGTCTCTACATCATCATGAACTATGCGAAGGAGCATTACAAAGATTTACTTTTTAATTCTGACGAAGGGCAAAGTATTGGCCTCAGTTATTTTCGAGAGCGCGGCTTTAATGATCGCACCATCGAGAAATTTGAATTAGGATACAGCATTAACGAATGGGATCAGTTCAATAAAAAAGCACTAAGCTCCGGCTACAGCGAAGAGATGTTGGAGAAGTCCGGACTGATTGTAAAAAGAGATGATGGAAGATTTTACGATCGCTTTCGCGGAAGGGTAATTTTTCCGGTACATAATTTATCAGGAAAGGTAATTGCTTTTGGTGCGCGTATTCTCACCAAAGAAAAAGATCAGCCAAAATATATTAACTCCCCTGAAACTGAAATCTATCACAAGAGCAATGTGCTCTATGGAATGTTTCAGGCTAAGAATGCCATTCGTAGAGAAGACTTCTGTTACCTCGTTGAAGGATACACAGATGTTATCTCCATGCATCAATCCGACATCGACAATGCAGTAGCTTCTTCGGGTACAGCATTAACGGAAGAACAGATCAAACTCATTCGGAGGTTTACAGAAAACATTACGGTTTTGTTTGATGGTGATGCTGCTGGTATTAAAGCAGCATTGCGCGGAATTGATTTAGTATTGAAAGGCGGACTCAATGTTCGTGTAGTGTTGTTACCCGATGGTGCTGACCCTGATAGCTTCTCAAAGAAAATGGGAAGCACAGAGTTTAAGCAATACCTGAAGGATCACACCAAAGATTTTATTTCTTTTAAGATTGATCTGCTCGCTGAGGAAGCATCACACGATCCGATCAAGAAAGCGGAAGCAATCCGTGATATTGTTACGAGTATCTCGCTCATACCTGACGCCATCAAGCGTTCGGTTTATATTCAGGAAACAAGTCAGCTGCTTAGAATTTCAGAAGGAGTTCTTCTCACTGAGCTCAACAAGATTTTAATTGATGATAAGAAGAAGCGAGATCAGGAACGCATTCGCGAAGACAGGCAACAACTTCCGGTTGATAAGGTAGCAGACATTAGTCCTGAAATAAAAAATGATGTAGCGGGCATGGTTCACAAACAAGAACGCGAATCGATGCGTTTGTTGTTAAACTATGCCGAGAGTCATTATGATGACAATCGTCTCATTGATTTTATGTTGACTGAATTGGACGATGTTGAGTTTTCCAATCCTATATACAAGGAAATTTATTTGGCGTTTCGCGAAGGCGCAGATCGTGGCGAAACGTTGGATACACTTTATTTTATGGAGCATGGAACGGATGCCGTAAAGAATGCTGTTGCAGAGTTAACAACGTCACGATATGAGACGAGCAGACATTGGGGTGAGAAGTATCATATCCAGATTCCACACGAACGCGATTTGATTCATGATATGGCTTACTCCAATGTGTTACGCTTGAAGTTCAGACTGATTCAAAAACTTATGGAAGATAATTTATTGCAACTTAAAAACGCGGTGACTGAAGATGACATGGAAAACTATTTCACCATCCATGAACAATTAAAAGGAGCTGAAAAGGAACTGGCCGTGATATTAGGTATTGTCATTCCGAAATAGTGGAACAGTTCATGACCTTTTTTTGTTGAACGATCACAAACCGTGAATCGTTAATGGTTAACCGTTAATGGTCTCAGGTTTAGTAGATCATATGCTTTCATCATATAGAGACTAAAGTTTAACAGCAATATTTATTTTGATTCCTGATGACACACACCACACCCACACTCACGATTAACTATTAATGCTTAACCTAACCCATGTCAGAAATAAAATTAAATACAATCCCTGAAGCCATTGAAGACATTAAGAATGGTAAGGTAATTATCGTTGTAGATGATGAAGACCGCGAGAACGAAGGTGACTTTGTTTGTGCCGCGGAATGTATTACTCCTGAGATTGTAAACTTCATGGCCACACATGGTCGTGGATTAATTTGTGCACCGCTTATAGAAGATCGTTGTGAAGAGCTTGAACTGGATTTAATGGTTGGAAAAAACACAGCGACCTTCGAAACACCGTTCACGGTTTCAGTTGATTTGATTGGACATGGTTGCACCACAGGTATTTCAGCACATGATCGCTTTAAAACCATTCGGGCTTTAACCGATCCGGATACAAAGCCGGAAGAACTTGGTAAGCCGGGTCATATTTTTCCGCTCAAAGCAAAACGCGGAGGTGTGTTGCGCAGAACAGGGCACACCGAAGCAGCCATTGACTTTGCGCGAATTGCAGGGTTCAAACCGGCAGGAGTCTTGGTTGAAATTATGAATGAAGATGGAACCATGGCTCGCTTACCTGATCTTGTGAAAGTAGCGGAGCGTTTCAAACTCAAATTGGTTTCGATAAAAGATCTGATTGAGTATAGGATTAAAATGGAATCGCTCATCAGGCGAGAAGTAGAAGTAGATATGCCTACCGAGCACGGACATTTTAATTTGGTTGCCTTCGAGCAAAAGAACACCAATGAAATACATTTGGCATTAGTGAAAGGAACATGGGAAAAAGATGAACCTGTTTTGGTTCGTGTACATTCCTCGTGTGTAACCGGAGATATTTTTGGCTCATGCCGATGCGATTGCGGTCCACAACTTCACAAAGCAATGGAATTGGTAAACAAAGAAGGTAAAGGTGTTGTATTGTATATGAAGCAGGAGGGGAGAGGTATTGGTCTGCTGAATAAATTGAAGGCATACAAATTGCAAGAGGAGGGACTTGACACCGTTGAAGCAAACCTTCAGCTTGGTTTCGATATGGATGAACGTGATTATGGTATTGGTGCGCAGATTCTTCGCGATCTTGGTATCAGTAAAATCAAGCTCATTACCAATAATCCTAAGAAGCGGGTTGGTTTGATGGGGTATGGTTTGGAGATTGTTGATAACGTATCGATTGAAATAGCATCCAATCCACATAACGAAAAGTATTTATTGACCAAGCGTGACAAACTCGGGCATGCTATTTTGAAAAATAAGTAGTTCAGGTTTATATTCAACGTCATAATTTGAAAATGAAATTTCGGATTTTTATAACGTTTGCTATCGTTGCTTCATCACTTGTTCAAAGTGTGGCGCAAAAATTTCCATCTGAACTTTGGCATGAAGGTAAAATTGTATTGTTAGAAGGAGCCGATACGTTGGTGGGCTCGATCAAGTATGATCTTCAGCAGGATTTAATTCAATACACTACATCCAACCAAACCATTGAGACCTATTCAGCTAAGAAAGTTCTGTTCTTCGAGATTTTTGATGAAACGGTGCATAAGTATCGTGCCTTCTATGCACTTCCATACTCCACACAATCGGGCTATCGTGCTCCAATATTTTTTGAGTTGTTAGAAGAAGGTAAGCTTACCTTATTGGTCCGTGAAGCGATTGAAAATAAATCGTATTCATCAACTTATTATTATGGCTCCTATACACGACAGGTATTAGTCTATCGTTATTTTTTCCTGGACGAAAATGGCGTCATTAATGAATTTACAGGTAACAAGAAAGATTTGCTGGAACTCATGGGCAAGAAAGCAGAAGCCGTTGAAGATTTTATAAAAGCGAACCGGCTAAAGCTAGATGAGAAATACGACTTCGCACAAATTGTAAAATATTATAACTCTCTTTTTGGAACGTAAAATTGTGGTAGGTTCAATGTTCCAGGTTCTTACTCATTCGAGCACGCTTAACCTTGAACCTTCAACTTTGAACCTGGAACCTTAGACTTTAAACCTCGAACTATAACCATGAAACCATTAATACTAGTTAGCAATGATGACGGCATAACCTCAAAAGGTATTCGCACATTAATCAACGTAATGAAGTCGATAGGCGATGTTGTAGTAGTCGCACCGGATGGACCACAATCCGGAATGGGACATGCCATTACGGTTGGTGAAACATTGCGCCTGGAAGAGAACTTCATGTTCGAAGGAGTAAAGGCCTACGAGTGTTCGGGTACACCGGCAGACTGCGTAAAGATTGCGCGTCACTTTGTTTTGAAAGAACATCGCGAACCGGATATTGTTGTGAGTGGAGTCAATCACGGCAGCAATACTTCAATTAGTGTGTTGTATTCCGGTACCATGTCAGCAGCCATTGAAGGTGCGATTGAAGGAACACCTGCTATTGGTTTTTCGCTTTGTGATTTTGGACACGATGCAGACTTCTCTCATACAGAAGAATACATTAAGAAAATTACACTTCAGGTTTTAGAAAAGGGATTACGAAAAGGTGTAGCGCTTAATGTGAATTTTCCTCCAAAACGAAATGAGGATATTAAAGGTATTCGCATTTGTCGGCAGGCCAATGCAAAGTGGGTGGAGGAATTTGATCAACGCTTCGATCCCAATGGAAGAAGGTATTTCTGGATGGCGGGTAATTTTGTAAACTTCGACAAAGGAGAAGACAACGATGAGTGGGCTATTGCGAATAACTACATTTCGATAGTTCCTTGTCAATTTGATTTAACAGCTCATACGGCTATTCCGGTTTTAAATGAGGAGTGGGATATATTGTGATACCTTTATTCGAATGTAGAGTAGGTAACTTTTCTGATATTTAGTTTTCGGAGTACAGCTTCTATATCAGCAAGATTTCCTCGTTTTGTTTGTTCACTAACCTTTAAATCAATTGTTAATTCATCTTTCTTAATGCCATTCTTGGTTTTTTGATCAATGATTGATTTGAGCTCTTCTTGAAAATTTTCTTTCTTAATTTCTTTTTGCTCTAAAAGAAATTGTTCTGGCGAAAGCCTGACAAAAATAATATTCTTGTCGGTCTGAGTAAAGCAAGATGTAAGAAGAAATAAAAATAACGGAAGGTATTTCATATTGATTTGATGAATGGCTCTTTAAATATTTGAAGACTTTAAACCGGATCCACATCCAACACAATCCTCACACTGCGGTGTTCTTTTTCTTTTAGTAATTCGCCAATACTTTGTTGAATCATTTTTTTGTGATGGGCCAACTCACCAGAACCACGTGGAATTTTAATCAGGATACTAAGTAAGAATTGATTTCTGATTTTTGAAATCATCGGTTCTCCTGGCCCAAGAATATTTGCGCCTTGTAATCTATTGCGAAGTAATTCACATAAGAATGTTGCAGTTGTCTGACACACCTTTTTATCAGTATGCTTCACAGTGATTTCAATTAGTCTCGTAAAGGGTGGATAATTGTGTTGATGCCGATCGGTAATTTGACTGGTATAAAATTCTTCGTAACTGTTTTTGATTATGGTATTTAATAATGGATGATCCGGACTTGATGTTTGAATTACCACCGTTCCAGGTTTGTCGCTTCTGCCTGCACGTCCACTTACTTGTGTGATGAGCTGGTAAGCTCTTTCATATGAACGAAAATCAGGGAAGTGAATCATCCGATCGGCATTGAATACACCCACCAGACTTACATGACCGAAGTCAAGCCCCTTTGTTACCATTTGTGTTCCAACTAAAATATTGGTTTCACCTTTTTCAAACCGATCGATAATGGTTTCGTATCCGGTCTTCGATCGTGTGGTGTCCAGATCCATGCGTTGCACGCTGGCTTCTGGAAAATGTAAGTTGAGTTCTTCTTCTAATTTTTCGGTTCCGTATCCAACTGTTTTCAATCGTGTTGATGAACACACCGGGCAACTGGTTGGCATGGTTTCTTTATATCCGCAATAGTGGCAGACCATTGCATGTCGATATTGGTGATAGGTTAAACTTACCGCGCAGTTCACACACTTCGGTACCCAACTACAATCCTCACAACTGACCATGGGTGAATACCCTCTGCGATTTTGGAAAATGATGACTTGTTCTTTCTTAGAAAGGGTTTCGTTTATTTTTCCAAGTAGCAATCCGGAGAATTCACCTTTGATAGTTTTTTGAATTCGCTCACGACTCATGTCCGCAAAAATGATATTCGGCAACTGTGCCTCACCAAATCGTTTCTCCAACTTTACAAAACCATACTTACCTTGTTGCGCCTGGTAATATGATTCTACCGATGGTGTAGCAGAGCCCAGCAATACTTTTGCATGATGCTGGCTTGCCATTACCAAAGCTACATCGCGTGCATGATAGCGCGGTGCCGGATCTTGTTGTTTGTAAGATGAATCATGTTCTTCATCTACGATGATCAGCCCAAGATTATCAAATGGAAGAAATACGGAAGAGCGCACACCCACCACAAACTTAAAGCGCCCACTTAATATTCCATTCCAAACTTCAACACGTTCATTGTCCGAGAACTTGGAATGATAAACACCCATGCTGGAGCCGAAGATTTTTTTAAGACGTTGAACAATTTGTGTTGTAAGCGCAATTTCAGGAAGAAGGTAAAGCACCTGCGATCCACCCTCCAATGCTTGTCTGATAAGATGAATGTAAATTTCGGTTTTTCCACTTCCCGTAATGCCGTGCAACAAAACACCGGCATGATCGGCAAAACCTTTTATAATTTCATTTAAGGTATGCTGTTGTTCTTCGCTTAATAATATCGGCTGACTTTCAGTAAGTACTTCTTCTTCAAAGCGCGAAACAATAATTTCGAAATCCTCCAGGATTTTATTTTTGATTAAGGTATTTAAGGATGATTCGGATAAATCACCCTCTATCAATTTTTTCTTTGAACAACCATTTTTATTTATCTCTGGATGACTGAGTACGGGAACTTCCTGTAAATATTTCAGCAGAATGTCTTCTTGCTTGGGTTTGGAGGCGATGGTTTCAAAAAGCTTTTCTATCGACTCTGTGTTGTTGTACGTGGAGTTGAGCCTGATTTTCTTTTCTGTCTTAGGTTTGTATTTTTCTTTCACCTCTTCAAACAAAAGAATGGCTTCCTTGCTAACCAGTGATTTAAGTAGGGAGTAAATGTGTTTTACGCCTAACAGTTTAGCGATATCAGAATACGGAAGAGATTCACCGTCCAAGTGTTTCAGAAGAATGATTTCTTTCTCCGAAAATAGAAGATTGCTTTCTTCCAGATTAAAAGCCGGATGTAACTGCACCATCGATTCGCTTGAAAGTTTTAATCCACTGGGTAGTGCCGCTTGCATTACCTCGCCTACCGTGCAGAGGTAATAGTCGGCAATCCATTGAAATAGTTTGAACTGTAAATCGGTTACAGCAGGAAAATCGTCAAGCAGATCGAGAATGTATTTGGCTTCATAATCTTTTGGAGGTTGATGATGAACGTTGGCAACAATTCCTGTCATTACCTTTCGGTCACCAAACTGCACAATGGCGCGCTGACCAACCAGTAGTTTATCTTTTAAGGTATTGGGAACGCGATAGGTAAACAGTTTTGGAATAGGAACAGGCAAGAGTATTTCCGCAAAGAAGGTATCTGTTTGCTCATCGGGAAATATGGTTAGCTCTTGTGGGGGCAAATTGTTGTTAGTTGATCGTGGTTCGTTGTTGGTTAAAACTTTCGCTATCAACAAATATACACGGAACAACATTCCGAAGGAGCAGAATTTTTAATTCATAGAATACCGGAATCTTGTTACAGATTTCCACGTAACTCCTGCTCCCGCTCTATGGATTCAAACAAAGCTTTGAAATTACCTTTACCAAAAGATTTTGCGCCATGACGTTCGATGATCTCAAAGAATAAGGTAGGCCGATCCTGAACTGGCTTGGTGAAGATCTGAAGCAGATAACCTTCCTCATCGCGGTCGATTAAGATATTTTGCTTTTGGAGTTCTTTCAAATCTTCATTGATAGTTCCCACACGATCCAGAACATCGCTGTAGTAATTATCCGGTACATATAAAAATTCAACACCGCGCTTGCGGAGTTCACTTACGGTATAAACAATATCATCCGTGGCAACAGCAATGTGCTGCACTCCGGCTCCGTGATAGAAATCAAGGTATTCTTCAATTTGCGATTTCTTTTTTCCGTGGGCAGGTTCGTTGATTGGAAATTTAATAAAACCATTTCCGTTTGATACCACTTTCGACATCAGGGCGCTGTACTCGGTTGAGATATCGCTGTCATCAAAAGTGATCAACAATTTGAAACCCATTACTTGTTCATAAAATTCAACCCAGTGATTCATTTGTCCTAGTTCAACATTGCCAACACAATGGTCAACGTATTTCAGGCCAATGGATTTTACCTCCACTAAATTTTTGCGCGGTTGATATCCTGGAAGGAAAGCGCCTTTATAATTTTTTCGTTCCACGAACGTGTGAACGGTTTCTCCGTATGTTTTAATGGATGCAACAAGTACTTCTCCAAATTCATCTTTTAGTTCTTTGGGCTCCAGTGCAATTTCAGCTCCGCGCGAAGTGGTTTCAAAAAATGATTTACGCGCGTCATCCACCCAAAGTGCAAGTACCTTTACACCATCACCATGTTTTCGTACGTGTGCTGCAATCTCAGAATCAGGATGAAGTGATGTCGTTAATACCAATCTGATTTTATTTTGTTGAAGAACATACGATGATCTGTCGCGCACACCTGTTTCAGGACCAGCATACGCTATTAATTCAAAGCCCATGCAATGCTGATAGAACAAAGAGGACTGCTTTGCATTGCCCACATACATTTCAATATAGTCAGTGCCATTAATAGGTAAGAAATCTTCGTTCATAATTCAGGATGTTTAATAAGTAAATCTAGGCTTTACATTCGATTGATTAATGCAATACAAAGGAGATTTTGTGGAATGGTGTTAATAGTCCATAGTCAATAGCATATAGTCGATTGATGTGTATTTAGACAAATAATATTCGGTACATAAAAGTATCAGCCGGCTATCCATGGACTATAGACTATGCACTATCGACTAATTACTATCGACTTTTTATTTTCATTGAATTCTATAATATTTGTACAAAAGAATTCGGTATGGACATCAAAGCATTGGATAAAGCACTCCAGGAAATCATTAAGAGAAAAAGCGTATTAGGTAAGTTAACCTATAACGATCCTACCTATGACGATCTGGAAGAAGAATTGCACGATCTGGAAGATGATTTTCAGGAAGCGTATGGAGAATATTTGGAAGCTGCTTTGCAAACCGTGCACGATCAGTTTTGTCCGGATAACGATGTGTTAATGCCAATTGCATACATCAATGGAATTCCTGTGGAAGTGGATAAACTTCCCGGAAAGGATACCAAACTTTTTATCGAAGCAAAACCGCCACGGATTATTTTGGCTGTAGGAACGAGTGCGCAGCAGGTGTTGTGGACTGCCAAGTAAAGCGCCAGCCTTCTATCTAAATCCTAATTTCTTTCTCACACGATTTAAGACTTCAAATGCAATAACACGAGCCTTCGCTTCACCTTGTTCTAATTTTTCTTCCAAGGCTCCAATGTTGCTAATATAAAAATTAAAGGCTTCGCGCTCTTTGCTGTATTTTGAAACAATCACATCGAACAATTCTTGTTTAGCATGTCCGTAGCCAAAATTACCTGCCAAATATTTTTGGCGTAACGCTTCTGTCTGCTCTTCAGTGGCCACCAATTTGTAAATCGCGAAGACAGCATCCGTATCTGGATTTTTTGGTTCCTCCATTGGCGTGCTATCCGTCTTGATGGTTTTGATTTGCTTCAGCAATTCTTTTTCCGGAAGAAAAATATCGATGATGTTTCCGTATGACTTGCTCATTTTATTACCATCCGTTCCCGGTATGGTCATTACACTTTCTTCAATCTTTGCTTCAGGAAGTACAAAAGTTTCTCCAAAGGTGGTATTGAAGTTTGAAGCGATGTCGCGGGCCATTTCTAAATGTTGCTTCTGATCTTTTCCTACAGGAACAAACTCAGCGTCATACAAAATAATATCGGCCGTCATTAAAACCGGATAGGTAAAGAGTCCTGCATTTACATCCGCCAGTCGTTCTGATTTATCTTTAAACGAATGTGCATTAGCCAACATCGGAAAAGGTGTCAAACAATTGAGATACCAGGTAAGCTCACATACTTCTGGAATGCGCGACTGGCGATAGAGAAAATTCTTTTCAATGTCGAACCCAAAGGCGAGCCATGCAGCAGCCACAGCCCGAACATTATCGGTGCGGGTTTGTGGGTCTTTAATGCTGATGAGGGAATGTAGATCGGCAATAAAAAAGAACGATTCATTGCCCGGTTTTTTCGAAAGCTCGATGGCCGGAATAATCGCGCCCAATAAATTACCTAAGTGCGGTCTGCCGCTACTTTGTATGCCTGTTAAAATTCTTGCCATAGTTCTGCAAAGAAAATAAAATAAAGTCGAAGTGATTTAGTTTAAATTTGTACGACTAACAATTATGAAGATGAAGTTCTGTTTAACTGCACTGATTACATTATTCTTTGGACTAAATGTTTTTGCTCAACAGTCCAAACCCATCCAGTTTCGGGAAGAAACATTTGATTTTGGTTCTATAAAGGAAGAATCCGGGTCTGTGATCCATGAGTTCATGTTCACCAATGCCGGAAACCGCCCTGTCAAAATATTATCCGTGAACCCTTCCTGTGGTTGTACAACTCCTTCCTGGTCTAAAGAGCCGGTAGGAGTAGGTAAAACCGGTTTTATTCAGGCGAGTTTTAATCCGAAAGGAAGACCAGGATATTTCAATAAATCCCTTACGGTTACTACAGATATGGATGCTAATCCAATCGTTCTTCAAATTAAAGGTCAGGTTTCCTCTGGCGGAAAAACACCGGATATTGATTTACCGTATGCGAATGGCAACCTGAAACTAAAATCGAATTCTTTTAATTTGGGTAAGGTGTATATAAAAGACGAGCCTACGGTTCGTGATTTTCCATTTCTGAATAATGGCACCAAGGCTATCAGCATCAAAAACATTGTAAGCCCCGTGTACATAAAGGCAGATGTTCAGCCCAAAACAATTGAGCCTGGCAAAACTGGAAATATTAAAATTACCTATCTGGGAAAAGTCAAGAATCAATATGGTTTTCAAAACGACAATGTTGAAATTACAACCGATGATGAAATCACTCCTGTAAAATCATTTTCAGTTTATGCTACACTGGAAGATTTTTTCCCGGAGCTAACGTCTGCAGAATTAGCGAAAGCACCGAATCTTAAAATTCAATCGAACACAGTTGACTTCGGAAGAATAAAAGGGAATACAACTGCTGTTCGGGAAGTTCAATTT
The DNA here is from genome assembly GCA_036787535.1 of Chryseolinea sp. Classification (GTDB taxonomy): domain Bacteria; phylum Bacteroidota; class Bacteroidia; order Cytophagales; family Cyclobacteriaceae; genus Chryseolinea. Next base: position 28,579 of record DAIQPD010000011.1, on the reverse strand, counting down.
GTCAATACAGGTAAAAAAGAATTGATGATTAAAGCGTTGCAGGGGAATTGTGTTTGCATAACAGCAATATCTGGAAAGAAAACCTTGAAGGCGGGTGAGGCAACTACAATTCAGATTGCTTTCAATCCCATGGATAGAACAGGTACCCAACAAAAAGCAGTTACAGTTTATTCGAACGATCCGCAAAATCCGGTTCAGCGAATTATGCTTTCGGCTTATGTGGAGTAGATGTTGACTCTGTGTTTTCGATACTTTTAGTCAATAAAAAAGGGTCCAGAAGGACCCTTTTTTATTTTGTTATATTGGAAGTTAATCGTTAATGATAACATCAAGTTTTCCTTTAAACGAAAAAGTGGATGACATTGGTTTTTCTGAGAACTCATTATTAACAGCTGTTGCATCTGTACTTGCGGATACTGAAACGTTAATATCCCCTGTTGCTACATTGATTGATTTGATTGTTAATAAAAATGTATTCCCAGTATAGTCTGGATAAAAGGTTGGACCAGTGTAATTATTGAACTGATCATAAAAATAAATTCCTGCTTGTTCATCGCTAGTTTCTTTTGTTGTTTCATCATACTCAAATTCAATCCATGCGCCTTCATTCCAATCTACATCACCGAAACGCTCAATATAAACATCGAATGTTCCATCTTGATTGTCGCGAATAGAACCAGTGTAACGCCCGATTGATTTAAAAAGGAAAGACGTTTTTTTGGTGATTGCGACATCATCTGAATTTGTGGTTTTAAAGTCAACATTGAGTGGTTCGTCAGAACCGATGGAATTTTCAAGCTTATCGAGACGATCCTCAAGATCATCAACACCACAGGATGAAAAAATAGCAGCGACTGCTGCAATAAAAAGTACAGATCTTAATTTCATAAAATTTTTTAGTTAAAGATGTGGCAAAGCTATACCAAATTTTTAATTGCGCTTAATTGGTTTAGTATTTCATCTTTTAATAACCGAATAATTCTTTAAGTTATAATAAATACAATTTCAGATCTAATGAGGTAGGAAAGTTTGACGGAAAACGGAGTAGGCACTATTCAAGTCTTTTATTAGAACCAGAACACAGCAACGGTGCTTACGATTTATTCGAACCATCCACAAAATCCGGTTAAGGGCATTACGCTTTCGGCCTATGTGGATGGAGGATTGAAAGGAAATTGAGTTGTGTAAATGCAGATCATTACTACCTCCAAATTTGATAATTTAGATTAGCTTAGTTGCGGTTTTGTTATAGATAATAAAAATGAATACGGTATGATTCAAGACTTCTTTTCGAATTGGAGTTTGATTGCATTAATTTTCATCCTTATGCTTTTTATTTTGAGATTGTGTATTGATGTTATAAACGATAAAGAACTTTCCTACAGTAGGAAAGTTTTATGGATAGTGTTTATGGTAACAACACCACTTGGAATAATTGCTTACTCGCTGGTTAAAGCAATCACCTCTAAAAAGCTTTTCTCATCAATCTAAGTAATCAATGTCGAGGTATACTTTGGATCTCCGTTGATTTACGGAGTTTGGACTATATGATTTAATCCGTTATCGTGAAATTGATGGTTGTTACTGTTGTAGCATAACAACTTGCATCTCCAGGACTGAGACACTGTTCAATCTGAACTTTATCATTGCCTGTAAAATTACCTTTTGGTTGATAGTTATAGATTAATCGATTCATATTGTTTCGACTCATTGAACTTGAAGCGGCATGCTGAGCTTCGATTTTGATTGTTGCACCATCTTCAATTCCCATCAAACCAAAATCGTGAAGATAGGTATCTGTGTTTTTCAATATGACATTGATTGTGTCAGAAGTACTGTTATCGGTTTTTTCATCTTCGCATCCAACCATTAATGCAAATAGGAAAAACAGAATAAAGATATTGAGCTGTTTCATGTTGAATGAGTTATCAGTAGTTTAGACACCACCAAAGAATTTTAAGTTGTAAGGAGATGGATCGTTGATAATACTACAGTCAGTGTAGCACTTGGATTATTTTAAACAAAATCAGAGTACCTGATCTCATTATCCGTTTCGATTTATTCGAATGAGCCGAAAAATCTTAATGCAAGGAATTACTCTTTCGGTTTATGTAAAAAAAAGGGCATGCAGCACTTTTTTTATTTTTTTATTTGAATTGTTATTCCGAAATAACAACAACACCTAAATCGGTAACGCTTCCAATGCTTACGTCAACAGAATTTTTCGTAACCGTTTGGAATCCGGTCTTTGGAGCAAAAGAAACTGAGTAAGAACCTGCAGGTAAACCTTTGATTATAAAACTTCCAGTGACTGTATCAGCAAAGGTTGTTCCAACAGTATCAAGTTCTGAAATAGCATAAACAGCAGGAGTTGACATAACCGGAATAACCTGACCTTGGATTGCGCCTGATTTTGCTTCTGCAATGGCGCGAATTACAGGTTTTAATATGTATTTGTCGCTTGCACCTGTATGCACGATGGAACGTGCTACATCGAAATCGAGCAGGATGGTATAAGTTACTCCAGGCTCAAGTGTTGTGTTCACATTAAGCTTTAATCCGGATTGCTGTGCGCTTGCTGTTGTTAGCAAAGTAGTTTCATTCTCAACTTTAATGGAGTTGTTGGGTCCAAGAATAAGTCGGATCTGATTGACTTTACCTGCTGGAATTTCAGCAGTTCCCAATAAGGTATCCAGTCCATTAGTAAGATCAAGAAGGTTATAGATTCCTTCGTTTACATCAAGCGATATCCATCCCGAATCATCTTGAGCGTTAATTTCAACCCCTTGAATATCTACATATACCGCCTGGTAATCACCAGGAGCATCGGTCAACCGAACTTCTACTCTCGCCATCGGTTCGCTTTCATTTGAACAAGCAATGAATGCAAATGCGGCCATTCCCATTGTGATCGATAAAATTAACTTCTTCATAAAATTTGTGATTTGTTGAATTTTCTTGCTTTAAGAGTTTGCTTAAAGTGTTAAGGCAATTTTAGAACTAGTTAATGAGTATTCTTTAGAATTCTCTGTATACCTGCGTTAGGCGGTCTGATAAAGTTGTTAAGAAGCTTTTAGAATGTTTAGAATTCTATGACATTATTTTTTAGGTTGAACACGTTACCTTTTCTAAAGGTGTTGTCCTGAAAATTCCGAGGAGTAATCACACACCTGTAGAAAAGTGTACTCTGAGTTTAATGCTAAATTCTTTATCGATAAAAAAAGAAAGCGCAAAATGTTCAATTATTTTGATCTCTTGTGTCTTCGCTTCATTCAATTTAAATACTAAGAAAAAGCCGGTATACCTGTAATCTCATTTCCTAAAATTAGCAAATGGATGTCATGCGTACCTTCATAAGTAACGACTGATTCTAAGTTCATCATGTGGCGCATGATTGGATACTCGCCCGTAATGCCCATACCTCCGTGCATTTGTCTGGCTTCGCGAGAAATCTTTAGTGCCATCTCAACGCTGTTTCTTTTTGCCATTGAGATTTGCGGTGTGGTGGCTTTACCTTCATTCATCAACATACCCAAGCGCCAGTTAAGAAGTTGTGCCTTTGTAATTTCAGTGAGCATCTCTGCTAATTTTTTCTGCATCAATTGAAAAGAAGCGATGGGCTTACCAAATTGAATTCTTTCTTTCGTGTATCGTTTTGCAGAATCGTAACAATCCATAGCCGCACCAATCGCGCCCCAGGCAATTCCATAGCGTGCTGAGTCAAGGCACATCATCGGTGCACCGAGTCCGTTTTTGCCGGGAAGTAAATTTTCCTTAGGAACTTTCACATTATCGAAAACCAATTCGCCTGTAGTACTCGCGCGCAAGGACCACTTGCCATGGGTTTCAGGAGTTGTGAATCCTTCCATGCCGCGCTCCACAATTAATCCGTGAATTCTTCCGGCTTCATTCTTTGCCCAAACCACAGCAACATCCGCCTTCGGTGAATTTGAAATCCACATCTTGGCGCCATTCAATAGGTAATGATCGCCCATGTCTTTGAAGTTCGTCACCATGCCACTTGGATTAGAACCATGATCGGGCTCTGTTAATCCAAAACACCCCAGCCATTCGCCTGAAGCTAGTTTCGGTAAATATTTTTTGCGCTGTGCTTCTGATCCGAATTTATAGATAGGATACATTACCAACGAACCTTGCACCGAAGCAGTAGAGCGCATGCCCGAATCACCCCGTTCAATTTCCTGCATAATAATTCCGTATGAAATATAGTCGAGGCCACCACATCCGTATTCAACGGGCAGGGTTGGTCCGAAAGCTCCTACGTCTCCAAACTTCTTCACGATTTCGTATGGAAAATGAGCGCGCTGTGCCCAATCTTCTATATATGGTGATATTTCCCTTTTCACAAAATCACGGATGGAACTCCGCACCAATTTGTGCTCTTCGGTTAGCAGGTCGTCCAATACATAAAAATCGGGCTGCTCATATCCATCTTGCTTCAATGATTTCTTTGCTTTTGATTCCGCTGTGGTAGCCATAAGATTTAGGTTTTTCAGTAATATCGCCTCAAATTTACAGAAGTAATTTACATTCTTATTCACGAAACAAATGAGCGATCAAGTTGTTGAGCCGGGTTTGATAGAACAACTCAAAAAGCTGCAAGCGAAGTATAATGTGATGGGTCAGGATATCTCGTCCTACCTCGATGGATTGCTGTATGCGGATTATTTAACTTATTGGGACTATATCCATTTAGACACTCTGCTAAGCCTACAAACTCCCAAAACTCATTTTAAAGACGAAAAGGTATTCATCATCTATCATCAGATTACTGAACTGTTTTTTAACCTGGTGTTGTGGGAGATTGAGCAAATTGCGGAAGACGAAAACATGTCGGAGAAATTTTTTATTGAACGCATGAAGCGCATCAATAATTACCTTAAAAATCTGGTACATTCTTTTTCGATTATGATCGATGGAATGGAGAAAGATCAGTTTTTAAAATTCAGAATGTCGTTGTTACCGGCCAGTGGTTTTCAATCTGCGCAATATCGATTAATTGAAATTTGCTCTACCGATATGATTAACCTGGTAAATGCAAATGATCGCGAAGCGCTTTCTGAATATAGCGATATCGAACAACAAATTGATAAACTATATTGGAAAAGTGGCGCTACCGAATTAGCCACCGGAAAAAAAACATTGACGCTTCAGCAGTTTGAAGAAAAATACATGCCTGCCTTTAAAGCAGCAGGGATGAAGTATCGCAATACTAATCTTCGGAAATTATACCTTAAGAATTTTCCAAACTCAGAAGTTGTCATTGCAAGCTTACGCGAATTTGATTTGCTCGCCAATGTACTTTGGCCATTGGCGCATCTAAAATCATCCGGGCACTATTTACATAAGGATGCTGCCGACATAAAAGCAACCGGTGGAACCAACTGGCAAAAATATTTACCTCCACGTTTTCAAAAAATTATGTTCTTCCCAGAGTTATGGAGTGAAGAAGAGAAAGCAGAGTGGGGGAAAGCGGCCTTTGGCGGTTAATGGTTAATAGTTAAAAGTTAATTGTAATGAGGTTCAGAGGTTTAAATTCTGCAGACCTATTAACAATTAACCATTAACTGATAACTTTACTTTTACATGGGACTCATCTTTCCGTATACGATCACTCTTGTTTTAGTAAGTACTTCAATCCAAGTGCTTGGTCAGGGCTTCACACGCCAAACATATCACGATCAGAAAAAAGAAAATCTCAAAGAAGTTTATCAGGTAAGAGATACACTAAGCAATATTTTGCAAGGTCGATATGTCTCGTATTTCCTGAATGGAAAAATCGAATCCAAAGGTCAGTTTAGCAATAATGAAACCACGGGTGTCTGGGAGTTTTTTTTCGAAACCGGAAATCTAAAGATGCGTGGTATCCTTCGTCAAAATGCAAACTATGGTGTGTGGGAATATTTTTATGAGAGCGGACAGAAAAGTATGGAAGGATCAATCAACGGAAAGTTGCGTGAAGGTATTTGGAAAAGTTATTATGAAAATGGACAAGTAAAAGAAATTGGTGAGTATGCTAATAACAAACGAACTGGCCTTTGGAAAAGTTATTTTGAAGATGGAACAAAGAAAGGTGAGATTGAGTACAACGATGACTTTGGTAGATATACAGAATATTATCATTCCGGAAAAGTATTAGGCGAAGGGCCAAGATCAGGAACTAAAAATGTAGGGCATTGGCGATTCTTTGCGGAAGATGGAACCTTACAGAGTGAAGGTGAGTATACCAATGGAAAGAAAAATGGAAGCTGGATTAATTTCTATCCTTCCGGAAAGATTTCTTCGAAAGGAAATTATGTAAACGATGAAGCAACAGGTAACTGGCAATACTTTTTTGAAGATGGAGTATTGCAATCATCAGGCGATTTTTTAGAAGGACAAAAAAACGGACGTTGGAAAAGTGTGGGCGTTGAACGAAATACAACAAGTGAAATTACCTATGACAAAGGATCTGGTGAGTATCGTGAGTATTATGCTTCCGGAAAATTAAAATCGAAAGGCAATATTGTTAATGGAAAGAAACAAGGTAAGTGGGAATACTTTCGTGAAGACGGAAAGTTAGAAGGCGATTGTACATTCGATCAGGGTAAGGGAATGTATCATGGTTATTTTTCCAATGGAACTCTTCAAACCAAAGGACCATTAGAAGATGATTTAAAAACCGGTACGTGGGAGATTTATGAAACTGATGGAAAACTCTCTGGTTACTATAAACCATTTTATGATGATCGAAATCTTGGAAAAGAAATTACAAGCCTTGCGAACAGAAATGCTGCAAAAAAGGCAGTCAAGAAATCTAAATCGTTTAAGTATTTTGATGCGGCTCCCAATGAGTTTCACGGTGTTATTGTAGCCACCAATCCTATTTTCTTAGCTGCGGGAAGATTGCCATTGGGTCTGGAATTTTATTTGGAAGAACGCATCGGTCATGAGTTTGAGTTCGTAGGTATTCGCGATCCTTTTTTTACAGCCGATGCCAACATTGCACCGAACAAACTTTTTGAAAGAGGGTACAGCATTAGCATCAAACAGAAATTTTATAATCCGGTTAAAATAGGTATGTGGTATTTTGGCCAGGAAATTCGGTTCACCAATATGGGGCACTTTGTCAATCAGCAGATATTTCCAAATTCATCAGAAGTATTTACGGTCAATGCAGTTGAGCAAAGAATTGAATGGGGAGCCTTACTTGGATATCGCATTATGCGGAAGAACGATGCTAAAGGTTTTACAATCGATACCTTTATTGCGGGCGATATTGGCTATCGTGGATTTAATGTAGATGAAGATTATGCATCTTATTTTGAAAATCTTAATCAGAATAAATTTTCGACCACCTTTCATTTTGGATTGAATTTTGGAAATGTCTTTTCCTATTGAAAAGAGTTCAAAGTTCAAAGTCTAAAGTTCAAAGTTCAGAATCTAGTGTCTAAAGTCTAGCATCTAATTACTTATTTTTACACCTGAAGGATAAATACCTTCCACTATGCGAACACTTGAAATCATTTTAACACCCGAAGAAGCATTTGATGAAGCCAATTTTGAATCGATTCTGTATCAGAAGGTTGGTCTAAAAAAGGGTGGCGATCAAATTGTTCAACCGATCAAACGCTCTATCGATGCCCGTTCAAGAATTGTAATCGTTCGGTTGCAGTGTGAAATCTTTTCCCATGAAGAAAAAAAAACAGGTCTTCAGTATTCCAAAGACTTGCCGAATGTAAGGAACAGCCGTTCTGTAATTGTTGTTGGAAGCGGACCGGCAGGTTTGTTTGCTGCCCTTCGATTAATTGAATTAGGTATTAAGCCAATTGTATTGGAGCGAGGCAAGGATGTTCAAACCAGAAGACGAGATATTGCAGCCATCAACAAAGACCATATCGTAAATCCAGAATCCAATTATTGTTTTGGTGAAGGTGGAGCAGGCACTTACTCTGATGGGAAATTGTACACCCGCTCTAAAAAGCGTGGTGATATCAAAAGGATCTTGGAAATACTGGTAGCGCATGGCGCGAAGGAAGAAATTTTATTTGATGCGCATCCCCACATCGGTACCAATAAGTTACCCAAGCTTATAGCAGAAATTCGGCAAAGTATTTTAAGTGCCGGAGGCGAAATACATTTTGATACCAGAGTGGATGATTTCATAATTGAAGGAAATCAAATGAAGGGTGTTGTTACAGCTCAACGCGACACCATAAAATCAGATGCCGTTATTCTTGCCACAGGACATTCAGCCCGCGATATATTTCATCTTTTACAAAAGAAGAATATTGCAATTGAAGCCAAATCATTTGCCCTTGGACTTCGTGTAGAACACGATCAGACTTTGATTGATCGAATTCAATATCATTGCGCAGCAGATCGTGGGGAATATTTACCTGCGTCTTCGTATGCATTAGTTCATCAGGCTAATATTGATGGAAGAGATCGCGGTGTGTTTTCGTTTTGCATGTGCCCCGGTGGATTTATTGTTCCATCGGCTACAGCACCGGGTGAAGTAGTGGTGAATGGTATGAGTCCATCACGAAGAGATTCCAAATTTGCAAACTCAGGGATTGTAGTGGCGGTAGAAGAAAATGATTTTAAAGACTTTAAGCAATATGGTTCTTTAGCAGGATTGTATTTTCAGGAATCAATTGAAAGAGCAGCGTGTGAAATAGCCGGTGGAACGCAACGCGCGCCAGCTCAACGTTTACTCGATTTTGTGGAAGGTAAAGTTTCAAATACGTTGTTGGAAACTTCCTATCAACCCGGCTTAACATCAGTCAACCTGAAAGAAGTGCTGCCATCGTTTATTCACCGTGCGCTTCAACAGGGATTTAGAAACTTCGGAACGAAGATGAAAGGATACCTTAGCAATGATGCACAAGTTGTCGGTGTAGAAAGCCGAACATCATCACCTGTAAAAATCCCACGCGACAAGGAAACATTGGAACATCCGCAGATAAAAGGTTTATTTCCTTGTGGAGAAGGAGGCGGTTATGCAGGAGGAATTGTATCAGCCGCCATGGATGGCGAACGCTGTGCTGAAGCTGTAGTGAGTTTGATAAAAAAATAGCTGAACTCTTATTTTTTTTTAGAGTTTAAGATTCAGATCAGATAATACCTTAGTGAAACTTAGTGTCTTTGTGCCTTCGTGGCAAAAAATATGAATAAGAAAACAGTCATCATAGGAGCAACACCCAACACTGCACGATATGCTTATCTCGCTGCAGAAATGCTTACGGAGCATAAACACGATATTGTTCCGGTAGGAATTAAAACAGGAGAAGTATTTGGAAGCAAAATCCTAGACATCAGGCAAAAACCAGTTATCGAAAATGTGGACACCGTAACTTTATATATCGGACCCCAACATCAACCAGAATGGTATAATTATATCTTTAGTTTAAAACCTAAACGCATCATCTTCAATCCCGGAACAGAGAATACTATTTTTGAAACACTGGCAGAGGAGCAAGGTATTGAAGTGTTGGAAGCATGTACCCTGGTAATGCTCCGTACTGGACAATATTAGAATAGATGGATTGCCGTGCTTAGAAATTTACATGCTTCAATTTATATTTTCAGATCAAAGAATACCTAAGTCTAATTAGAGCTTGGGCTTATTATCTTTTTCAATTGCAATTACGGTTACGCACACAATTTTCCACTGGCCTTTAATTTTTTCCAATACCCTCACCTGAGCCTGACCAGGTCGCATTATATCGTCCGAAACATTTTGAGTAAACCGAACATAGGCGGCATTTCCAAATACTTTAATGTAATGCCAGGTACGATCAATTTTAGCTACGGAGGGTTTTGAAGACTTAAAGTATTCAGCAAAACTAGCATCAATAACATCCCACCCTGAAAAGGAGTTTACATCGGTTGTATCCGCAAGAGACCAAAAGGCATACGGAACATGCGCCCATGTATCTGACCATGTTTTGTAATCAATCTCAACAAAGGCTTTTGTTTCTTTTTCAAGGACTGCTTTAATAGCGTCTTCTTCACTACTTTTTTGGGCGTTGGTAGTTAAGGTAAATGAAACTAAGAGTAAAAAAAGGGCTGATATTTTTATGGAGGCTTTCATGGGGCAGATGTTTTGTTGGGTTGTGGAAGTTAATTAAAAAAGCTTGAATTCAATCGTTTCCGAATCGGTTTTTTAAAAGAATATGACTGTCCGGAGTTAATTGGATCAGCCTTGGAATATTAAAACAGGATATGGATAAAATGAATTGACTTCTTCGAAAATTCATGCCTTAATCATGACCAATAAACACTAGTGTCTACACTAAAAAGTTTGAGATAATGGGCGTTTGCAATTGATGTGCGAGAATGACAAATCGTTGAAATCCGCTAAAAGGAAAAAGAAATAATTACTCGTTGGTTAATTGTATTTCGGGTTCGTCATACTTAATGCTTACCTCTTTTATTTTTAATACTTCAGCCTGAGCATGAATCATTTCTTTGGTGGATTCATCCCACGGATTGTTATACAATGAAAGTATTTTTAATTCATCGAATTGGAAGATTTCTATTGGCAGCGTCTGTAAAAAGTTACCAGCCAGATCCAGAGTTTCAATGTGAGATAACTTTATAATGGATTCGGGCAATTCATTGAGATGATTTTGGTTGATTCGAAAAACTTGGAGATTGGATAGCAACCCGATACTCTCTGGTAAGGTATTGATATTGTTATGATGCAGGTACAATTCGCGCAGATGCTTTAATTCGCCAATGTAATCCGGAACAGTGAAAAGCAGGTTGTTGGCAAGGTAAAGCACTTCGAGATTTTTCCAGTTTGAAATTCTGTTGTCTACTTGTTTTATCTGATTAAAGTAAAGATCAATTTCTTTTAAGGATGGTAATAAGTATAAAGCATCTGGGACAGTTGTTAAGTTGTTCTGATAAAGCCCCAACTGTTCCAGATTGGTCAGTTGAGAAAATCCGGCATCAATCGATTCAATTTCATTGTAGTTAAGGTTGATTTTTTTAAGCTTCGTAAGACTACCAAAGGAAGAAGGAACTGATTTGATCTTGTTGATCTGAAGTTCAATGCTTTCAACATTACTTTTAAAATGATTTGGCAAATCCTGAAGCGTCAGATTATTCTCCCTGAGTGAAAGCGCTTTCAGTTTTTTGCAATTCCTTATGTTCGGAAATTGCTTCAGATTGTTCTTTGATAAGTCCAGTGTTTCAAGTGACTTATAGGATTTGAATTTTTTGGGAATATTGGCGGAGCAAATGGTAAGTTTTTTAACTGTTTTATTTCGCGAAAGCTTAAGAGCTCTCTTTGCTGTATTCGTATAGACTTTAATATGGGTAAGTGTTGTGATTTTTTTCAGTTTTCGTGGAAGTCTTTTGATTCGGGTATCAACCAGTTCAAGTGTCTTTAGCTTTTTACATAGATAAACATCAGGAGGAATGACACTTTTACCAACAATACTTAAAGTCGTTAGGGTATCGATGTTATCTTTGTTCAATTGATCACTTAAGGTATACGATGGCTTGAACAGGTATCGATAACCAACAATCCTTGCCTTTATCCTCGCCTGAAGTTCAAACAAACTATCCACTTTTTTATAACTTGGTTTATTGCCCTCCTTAAACTCATCACTAATCCATTGTTGAAGTTTTGAATACTCAACTGAATCCTTGGAAGAGTGATAGATGGGAGCCTTTTGTTGAGCCAAAAGAAAATGAGTGAACGATATAAGTACAAGGGTTAGGATTGTGCCTTTCATAGCCTCTAATTTATTCAAAACTAAACATTTAGTTGGTGCATTTGCCACGATTTTAAAAGGGCAAAAAAAAGATTGATTTTCTTTTCAAATTGGTCATCCATCCATACCTGAAAAGACCTATAAAAACATTACTTTTGATAGTTATAAACAACGATTATGAGCGAAGAGAACGCAAGGAATGAAGCTAATTATTCAGCCAATAATATTCAGGTTTTAGAAGGCCTGGAAGCCGTTAGAAAAAGACCCGCCATGTACATTGGCGATATAGGTGTAAAAGGTCTCCATCATTTAGTTTACGAGGTTGTTGACAATTCCATTGACGAAGCCCTTGGAGGATATTGCGATACCATCCATGTTTCCATAAACGAAGACAATTCCATTACAGTAGAAGACAATGGTAGAGGTATTCCTACCGGGATGCATGAGAAAGAAAAGCGTTCTGCGCTAGAAGTGGTAATGACTGTGCTCCACGCTGGAGGTAAATTCGATAAGAATACCTATAAAGTTTCAGGCGGGCTTCACGGAGTAGGGGTTTCGTGTGTGAATGCGCTATCCGACATGCTGCATGTTACGGTTTACCGTGAAGGAAAGATTTTTGAGCAGGAATACAGCAAAGGTATTCCAAAGTATTCCGTGCGAACCATTGGCGAATCAGACAAACGCGGTACTACTGTACATTTTAAACCGGATTACGAAATCTTTACATTAATACAAGAATATAATTACGAGACCATAGCATCCCGTTTGCGCGAGTTATCATTCTTAAATCCGCGCATTACCATACATCTAAAAGATTTGCGTGAGAAGGATGAACAAGGTGAACCAAAATCTACCACATTTTATTCAGAAGGTGGTCTACGCGAGTTTGTTGAGTATCTGGATTCCACACGCGAGAAATTAATTCCTGCCGTTATCTATATTGAAAATGATAAAGGAGAAATCCCGGTGCAGGTTGCCATGGGATACAATACATCCTATACCGAAAACATGGTTTCGTATGTTAACAACATTAACACACATGAAGGTGGTACACACGTAGCGGGTTTTCGCAGAGCGCTTACGCGCACACTGAAAAGTTATGCTGAAAAATCAGGTTTACTCGAAAAGGCAAAAGTTGAAATCAGCGGTGACGATTTTCGTGAAGGATTAACGGCCGTTATTTCCATTAAGGTAGCCGAACCTCAGTTTGAAGGACAAACCAAAACCAAGCTTGGAAATTCTGAAGCGATGGGTGTGGTCGATCAAAGTGTTGGAGAAATGCTTCAGGTATTTTTGGAAGAAAATCCCCGCGAGGCAAAAATGATTGTCAGCAAGGTAATTCTTGCAGCGCAAGCCCGAATTGCCGCACGTAAGGCGAGGGAAATGGTGCAGCGTAAAAATGTTTTGTCGGGCACAGGGCTTCCGGGTAAACTGGCCGATTGCTCCAGTGCAGATGCCAGCATTTGTGAATTGTACTTAGTAGAAGGAGATTCAGCAGGAGGATCAGCCAAGCAAGGAAGAGATCGGAATTTTCAAGCCATTCTTCCTTTGCGTGGAAAAATATTGAACGTTGAGAAAGCACAAGAGCATCGCATTTACGACAACGAAGAAATCAAGAATATGATTACGGCATTGGGTGTAACCTTTGGAACACCCGAAGACGAAAAGGCATTGAACATGGCCAAGCTTCGGTATCATAAAGTGATTATCATGACCGATGCTGATATTGATGGAAGTCACATTCGCACGCTTATTCTTACCTTCTTCTTTCGCTACATGAAAGATTTGATCGAGAGCGGTTATGTCTACATTGCTTTGCCACCGTTATACTTAGTGAAGAAAGGAAGAGAGGAACGTTACTGCTGGACAGAAGAGGAGCGCATGGCGTATGTAAAAGAATTGGGTGGAGGCAAGGATGAATCGGTTGGTATCCAACGATACAAAGGTCTTGGAGAAATGAACCCGGAACAGTTGTGGACAACCACCATGGATCCAACAAAACGTTCGCTTAAGCAAGTGAACATTGAATCAGCGGCAGAAGCAGACCATTTGTTTTCTATGTTAATGGGGGATGAAGTAGCGCCACGAAGGGAATTTATTGAGAAGAATGCGAAGTATGCCCGCATTGATGTTTAATTTTTTTGCTGAGTTACCAACATGGAGGAGTCATTAGCGACAACGGATAGAATCAATCAACAGATTGGAGAAAGTAATTACATAAGCCGTGATTTAAGCTGGCTTGAGTTTAATTACCGCGTACTCGATCAGGCCAACCATGAGAACAGAAGCATTTTTGATCGCATGAAGTTTTTTTCGATTACGGCTTCAAACCTGGATGAGTTTTGTACGATTCGATTAGGTAGCTTATACAATTACATTGATTACGGAAACGAGCGTTTTGATTATAGCGGATTGCGTGAAGAACCATTCCGCAAATTGCTATTGACGGAGACACAAAAGTTCTATCGCGATCAAAACAACTGTTACGTTAATAAATTAAAACCGCTCTTCGAAAAAAACGGTTTCGTAATTTCTGACTACAAACTTCTTTCCATTGAGAATATTCAAAAGGTAGATGCGTATTTCAGAAATACGATCTTCCCGATGTTAACACCCATGGTGTTCGATAGCTATCATACCTTTCCCATCCTGATGTACAACCGTCTGCTCTTTGGAGTTGTAACGATGCAGGAAGTAGAAGGTCAAAATCAACCCCGTGTTTCCTTTATACAAGTACCTCAAAATCTTCCGCGATTTTATCAGGTAACGGAAGGCGACATAATTCATTTTGTTCCGATTGAAGAAATCATTCGTAATAACATTCAATCCCTTTTTAGGAATGTTGAAATTATCAGTACGAACCTGTTTAGGATAAACCGTAATGGCGATTTTACATTGGAAGAGAGCGAAGATATTGATTCTAACTTTCTGGAAGACTTAAAGCGAAAAATAAAAACGCGCAGGTCAGGACGTGTCGTTCGAATTGAAGTGGAAGAACATGCTGATCCGTGGATGATGCGCCTTCTTAAAATTCAATGGGACCTAGATGACTATAATGTTTTCAGAGTGCCGCAAGGAAGTCTCATGGAGTTTTCTGGTTTAATGCAGATCATAGGCCACAAAGATTTTAAAGGTAAACGTGCGCAGCCTTTGGAACCGGTGAAGCCGCTTAACTATCCTGAGCTTGGCGCACGCGATCTATTTGAAGTATTGAAAGAGCGCGATATCCTTCTTCATCATCCATACAATTCCATGGAACCTGTTTTGGAATTATTGGAGAAAGCCGCAGATGATCCGTATGTACTTTCTATAAAAATTACGATCTATCGGGTGGCGAAGGAATCTCGTGTTACCGCAGCATTGTTACGCGCTGCGGAAAATGGAAAGCACGTTGCTGTTTTATTCGAAGTGAAAGCACGCTTTGATGAAGAGAATAATTTACGCGAAGCACAGCGTTTGCAAAAAGCAGGATGCTTCGTGATCTATGGTGTAAACAGTTTAAAGACGCACACCAAACTTTTATTGATTGTCCGCAAAGAAGAGGAAGATCGTGTGTATCGATATGTACACCTGAGCAGTGGAAATTACAACGAGTCGACTTCTCGCTTGTATGTTGATATTAGTTTGCTCACTACCAAAGAGGTATATGCTAACGATGTATCCGAGTTCTTTAATGTAATAACGGGTCACTCTCAGCCAACAACCTATCGCAACCTGATTACCTCACCGCGCGACATGCGCATACAACTTTGTAATCTGATTAAGAATGAAGCTGAAAATGCAAAGCTGGGTTTGCCTTGCGGGATTGTTATCAAATTAAATTCGCTTCAGGACAAAGAGATGATTGATGAATTGTATGCTGCTTCACAAGCGGGCGTTCCTATTAAGTTAATTGTAAGAGGTATGTGTTGTTTGCGCCCCGGACGAAAAGGATTAAGTGAAAATATTCAGGTAATCTCTATCGTAGGAGAATATCTGGAGCATTCCCGCATTTACTCCTTTCACTATGCCGGTAATCCGAAAGTATACATCGGTAGTGCAGATGCGATGGTTCGTAGTTTCGACAGAAGAATTGAATCGTTGTTTTTATTGGATGACGATATTCTGAAAAAGCAAGCCATCAATAATCTGCGATATAACCTGAAAGACAATGTGAACTCGTGGGTAATGAAGGAGGATGGAACGTATGTGATGAAGGAATTAAATGGTGAACCACCTTTCAATATTCACAAGGAGTTTTATCGCATTACAAAAGAAGAGGTAATGACCGCTAGTCTGTTCTAGGATTACTGATTTTTGTTTTTCACAAAGCAACAGCGAATTCACAAGTCAACAGCGATTTCAACAATGTTCTGATCCATTTACTTTTCACTCTGAAGTGAGGAAGTGGCTTCTTCAAAATATTTTTCAATTCGAAGGGCAACGTTTTCACGGATGTTCATGTAGAAGAAATTCATATCGGCACGATGCCAGTTTTTTGTTCGCAAAAGTAGACGGCCTTTTATATACGGTTTGTTTGTCCATAAAATACCATCGTGATTTTGAGCATCAGCCAATTGTGGTGCATAAGTAAATTGCAGTGCTACACCGCCCTTGTTTAATTCTTTTGACGCAAACATTTCGCTTGAGTTCCAAAGGAGTGGATTGGTTGACAATGCTCCTTTAAAATAGTGATCATAATTTCTGGGAATGAAGTCGCGCGAAAAGGTATTCCAAGATGCCCACACTCCAACTTCATTGGGTTTTTCACACGCGTGAATATTTTCAAACGCATCGGGTTTTATGGGTCTGCCTATTAAATAAGCCATAACTAATTTGTTTTGCAAAGGTTTACCATCAATATATTCCTTTATCAAACGCTCAGCGTGATAACTTCCCTGGCTGTGCGATGCAATTACAAATGGACGACCCTCATTAAAATGTAACAGGTAATATTCAAAGGCGGCCTTTACATCCTGATAAGCAAGGTCAAGGGCTTGCTCACCATCCTTTCTATCGGGTGTGTAAAATGAATACAGATGTGCTTGCCGATAATATGGCGCGTAAATTTTACATGAACCATTAAAAATGCTCGCTTGATTCAGTATTGTACTCTGTTGAATTTTTAGATTTAATAAGGTATCGCGTACGTCAGCATTCCATTGATATTGATTTGTTGGCTCGCCTGTAAAAATGGTGGGGTAAATAAAGAACACATCTGCTTTCGCGAGTGATTGTCCTTCAACAAGATTTGAATTTTTGGGAATACTATCTGCAGCGTCTGGCTTGCCGGGAAGAGAAGCCCAGCTTTGATCGTTACTATAATCCGGAATGGCAGGAACAATACTTCCTGAGAATTCCTCTTTGATAGAATATAATTTCTGATGACACGCAATCGATACAAGCGAAAGAAGAATAAAAATAGCAGGTCTTTGCATACCGTAAAGTTGATAAATATTTTGACGAGGTCTTCTAAAAGCAATACATTTCAACTATGAAAAAAATTATTCTTCTTTTTACGGTCATCGTTCACTTTAGTTTTGGTCAGGAGTTGAAATGGACTTCCATACCTTTAAACGTTAAAACCTCAATCCGCGGTATGTCGGTTGTCAATGATAGTGTGGCGTGGATCAGTGGGAGTGGTGGATATGTAGCACGAACACTTAATGGCGGCATTGGTTGGACGCAAAAACTAATACCCGGTTTTGAAAAATCGGAGTTTCGTTCCCTCTATGCCTTTAGCGCCACATCGGCAATTGTTGCCAACTCAGGATCACCCTCTAATATTTTGATTACGAATGATGGTGGATTGAATTGGCAAAATGTCTATTCAAACGAACACAAAGATGCATTCTTTGATGGCATTGATTTTTGGAATGACAAAGAAGGTATTATTTATGGCGATCCCATTGACGGTAAAATGCTTTTACTCCGCACAAAGGATGGAGGACAGCATTGGGAAGAAATAAAAGAAAGTCCTAAACTGGAAGAAGGTGAAGCATCTTTCGCGGCAAGCGGAACCGGTATTCGATGTTTGAAAAAAAACAGATTGGTAATTGCGACAGGTGGTAAGGTTACCCGCTTGTGGAACTCGAATGATAAAGGTCTGCATTGGAGTTTTATTCCATCACCCATCATTCATGGTGAAAGTACTACCGGTATATTTTCATTTTCGTTTTGGAATGAGAAAAAGGCCAGCCTCGTAGGCGGAGATTATTTAAAGGACTCATTAACCATCGACCATAATTTTTACACATTGGATGGAGGTAAGCATTGGATAAGACCCACATCACCAACACGCGGTTACCGCGAATGTGTTGAATACCTTAATGAAACATTAATGATTGCCACGGGGCCGGGTGGAACAGATGTTTCAAATGATGGAGGATTTACCTGGGCACCTTTGTCAGATGAAAAGTCGTTTCATGTGGTGCGCAAAGCACGTACTGGATCGCTCGTTATTCTGGCAGGGAATTCTAAAGTAGCAATATTAAAAATGAAGTAGTGTGAGGTCTTTTAGCGTTTGTTGGTAGAACTATTCAAATCGCGTAGACTTTTATGTAAATTTATTCCATGTTCCGAATGGCTTTCATCCTGATCTTCTCGTGTGCCGCAAGTATGGCTTGTGCACAGCAAAAGGATGAAATTCGAAAAAGTATTTTCTTTGGAGGAGGTAGTTATGAAATTGATGAGTTTCAGGGAACCGAACTCTATCAGTGGCTTGACTCTGTTCCTGATTTATTGGAGAAATATAATATTCAATTAATAAGCCACACCGATCCAATCGGAGGGAAGGAATTTAATGAGTGGCTTTCAAAAATGCGAAGCGAAGCCGTTCAGTATTTATTACTTCAAAAGGAAATTCCCGAATATAAAATATCCATAAAAGATTGGGGCCTAGAAAATGCCGTGTACCGAAACGATAGTTATAAAGGTATGCGAATGAATAGACGCGTAGATGTGATTTTGTATCCGGTTGTTTTTTAATCGGTATGGTTTGAAGTTTTGTGAGGAGGTTAAGTCTATCAAATTGCTAATGTTAATTCAAAGTAAAAAATCGGAAGATGTTAAGTGTTGTTTTCTCTGTATACGCATGTATCTTAGAGATTGGCAATGAGGAGATATAAGTAATATTGTTTATATCGAATTGTTAGCGGTAATTATCAAACGAATTATAGCAATGTCGACAATTAGACGTCAGAAGAGGGAAGCCAAAAGATTAAGACGAAAATCAAATCGACAAATCGATTGGAAAAAAGTGAAGAAAATGTGTGCGATTTCGCTTCTTGCTATTTTTGGTTTTTATGCTCTGATATGTTCAATTAGCTTTTATGTTGTTTATAGTCACAACAAAATTAGAAGTGTAGTTTCAGATGATCTTGCAAGTGCGACTGGTCAAGTTGTTTCAATATCCACCAAAGGACATCGTGCTACATTTGAGTTTGTGGAAAGTGCAATAAAATATTCCGGATCGACTTTTAAATCCTATAACGGCACAGCTGCTGATAAAATATGTGTTGAATACGCTTTAAAAAAACCTGAAATAAATTTGTATTGCGGAGACAGGGAAACGGAAAATTGGCTTGATGACAGTGTTATTTATTCATCGAAAATTCTTGGTATTTTTCTTAGCATTATGGCAATGTATATTATCTGGCAACTTGCGACAAATGATAAAAGCATTATGAGACAACTTACGAGCAAAGAATAACTACCGCTAACAATGAACTGTGCTAATCAATGGCGGGTTTCAGTGTAAATTTGTAGTTTAGTTTTTCAAATAGCGTTTGGTGTCGTGGGACAATTCACTAATCTTAAACCCACAACGTCACATACATAAACGTTCTGGCAATTACGCAGGATAAATTTAGCTACTAAATAAGCCAACTGAAGATTCACAATTTTAATATGAGAAAAGCCTGTCTAACAATATTCTGTTTTGTTATCCTGACGAATGTTTTCGGACAGGTAAATGGTTCTTTCTTTATAGATAAAAATGACTTTCCTGACGGGCTTGAAATTTCTACTAACTTAGAAAAACATATTTACTTGGAAAACAACGATTGCCTGGGACATATGACACTTTCAAATGCAAAGAAAAAGGTTACGTATCATGTCTTCGATTATAGCCCAACAGATTCGCTTATTTTTAAAGGGATTCTAAAACAGCGTTTGACAATGGAGAATTGCCAGTGGAAGGGAAGTAGGAATCCAGACAAGGGTATACCAATCTATTTTATAAAAGGAAGCTATTATTTTTTGTCTGAATTTTGTCCATGTGGTTCGACATCAAAGGGATCGTGTGGAGATTTAGCGATCAAGATTAATAAATGGTTAAAGAGAGCATAACTGCACACAACTATAATTAGTCAATGGAAGCTAAATTGTAATGAGTTTGTTATAACGAAATCAGACACGACTAAAATTGAGTGTAAAACAATACACAACAAAGTCGTTGATCAATGAGTATCAAAATGAAATACCTATTAGAAGAACAAGAAACAAAGCGTATCCTGTTTAGAAAGGTGAGCTTGTTGGATTTTGATGATTGGCTTGAGTTTCACAAGGACCCAATCACCTCGCAACATTGGATTTCAGAATTGGAAGCACCAGAAGTGGAGTGTGAGAAATGGTATGCAAAGCAATTCTACCGGTATGAAAATAATTTGGGTGGAATGAATGCTTTGATTAGCAAAGAAAGCGGAAAGTTAATGGGGCACTGCGGTCTGTTAGTTCAAACCGTTGACGGACAAGAAGAACTTGAAATTGGATATTCGCTCTTACCTTCATTTTGGAATAAAGGTATTGCAACAGAAGCTGCCGAAAAATGTAAAAACTATGCATTCGAAAATAACTTTGCTGAATCGCTAATATCCATAATAAGCGTAACAAACAAACCATCTTCAAACGTGGCAGTCAAAAACGGAATGCGGCTGGTGAAAATCACCAACTATAACGGGAACAAGGTGGATATTTTTAGAATAGAGAAAACCAATTGGGGAAAGTGTAATTCAATTGAGACAAAAGCCAAATAGAATATGAACGACTCTTGGGTTGATCGATGGAATGATCGGTATAGCAAAGAAGAATTTGCTTATGGCGAACAACCGAATAATTATTTAAAAGAACAATTAGAAAAATTAAAAACTGGATCTATCCTTTTTCCGGCTGAAGGTGAAGGACGCAATGCCGTTTTCGCAGCGAAACTCGGTTGGAATGTTTCAGCATTTGATATCAGCAGTGAAGGAAAAAGTAAAGCCCTCCGTCTTGCCGAAAAGAATAATGTAGGAATCGATTATCAAATTGGTGAACTTCAGGATTTGAAGTATAGTCTTGAACAGTTTGATGCCATAGCATTAATCTATGCCCACTTTCCGGCAGACATCAAATCACACTATCATAAGATGCTTGATCTTTATTTGCGCAAGAACGGAGTTATTATTTTTGAGGCGTTCAGTAAAAAACATCTGGACTATATAGCAAAGAATGAAAAAGTTGGCGGACCTAAAGAGCTCGCCATGTTATTCTCAATCGAAGAATTAAAATCTGACTTTGCGAATTATGAAATTGTTGAGTTAGAAGAAAAAGAAATTGAATTGAGTGAAGGGCAGTTCCACAACGGAACGGGTTCGGTTATTCGATTTGTGGGGATGAAAAAGTCGTAACAGAAGAAAAGGAATCATCAAAAAATATGTTTTTAATCCCTGTCCAATTCAGAAACATTCATTTGTTATAGGGCGTAACATCTAAACAACAAACAAAATGGACGAATTCATTTTAATTTTCAGACATGAGGATGGTGGCAAATTAGTCTCTCCAGAGCAAATGCAAGTCTGGATGAAACAAACCATGGACTGGATCGCTACAATTTCTGCCCAGAATAAATTTGTAAGTGGCACCGGTTTACCGTTTGACAATGCTAAGGTGGTAGGACACAAAGGCGTAGTGACAAACGGACCGTTTGGTGACATCAAAGAAACGATTGGAGGTTTCATTATTGTAAAGGCCAACACGGTTGAAGAAGCCGTAGAGTTTGCAAAGGGTTGCCCAGTTTTACAAGCAGATGGAAATACGGTTGAAGTCCGCAAGATCGCGAAGGGTGATGGAGTTCACTAAATCGTTAAGAATAGTTGTTGCATAATCGGCAAACTCTAAATTTCCGTTTTAAGCTTTTCAAAAGTATGCTGCTGTGCCCCGCTATAAACACTTTATTGCGGGGCACAGCTTTTTGTTAGCCAGCTTGTAGAAATAATAATTGTTGTGAGCTTACTATTACTCCCGGTCGGTTGGACCAGGTAATTTTCCATTATTTCGAAAACGTTTGTTATCTTCCCATCCAAACTAGACTCACCAATCTCAACCTTTAAAATTAGAATCCATGTCGATCTACTTTGCAGAATTTATTGGCACCGCTTTGCTCATACTTTTAGGTAATGGTATTGTTGCTGGCGTTGTTTTAAAAGATACAAAATCAAACAATGCCGGATGGCTTACCATCTGTATTACCTGGGGGTTTGCTGTTACCTTATCCATTTATGCGGTAGGTAATATTAGTGGAGCACATCTTAATCCGGCTGTAACGGTTGGGCTTGCAGTTAGTGGAAGTTTTCCCTGGGATCAGGTTGCAGGATATTGCCTGGCTCAGGTTGCCGGAGCGTTTGTTGGCGCAATATTGGTTTGGGTTCAGTACTATTCGCATTGGGGAAGAACCAATGACGCTGCTGCGAAACTCGCTGTATTTTCTACTGGACCTGCTGTTCGCTCGCCTTTTATCAATCTGATCAGTGAAGTAATCGCAACCACCGTGTTAATTTTGGGTTTACTTTTTATTGGTGCTAATAAATTTGCCGATGGAATTAACCCATTAATTGTTGGGATATTAATTACAACAATTGGTTTGAGTTTAGGCGGAACAACAGGTTTTGCCATTAATCCTGCCCGTGATTTTGGTCCACGCATCGCGCACTTTGTTCTGCCTATTCCTGGCAAAGGAAATTCAGATTGGTCATATTCCTGGATACCTATTATAGGGCCACTGCTTGGAGCATTTCTTGGCGCTTTTTTGTATCGAATAATATTTGTTT
This sequence comes from Chryseolinea sp., assembly GCA_036787535.1. GTDB lineage: Bacteria > Bacteroidota > Bacteroidia > Cytophagales > Cyclobacteriaceae > Chryseolinea. The sequence goes on along the minus strand of DAIQPD010000011.1, from coordinate 5,787 downwards.
AAGTACTCACAACCATTAACGATTAACATGAAATTTATAATCGCACTTGATCAAGGCACTACTAGTTCTCGCGCTGTACTCTTCAATGAGAAAGGAGAAATAAAAGGAATTGCCCAGCAGGAGTTTCAGCAAATTTTTCCACAGTCCGGATGGGTAGAACACGATGCAAATGAAATTTTATCCACTCAGATGGCAATGCTGAATCGATTGATTCATGAAAATAAACTCGAACCGTCTTCCATTAAGGCACTCGGCATTACCAACCAACGCGAGACAGCAGTAGTTTGGGATCGAAAAACCGGAGAACCAATTTACAATGCTATTGTATGGCAGGATAAACGCACCGCGTCCATCTGTGAAGATTTAAAAAAGAAAGGACTTGAGAGTTATGTGCGCGAACATACCGGCCTTGTAATCGATTCCTATTTTTCAGCAACAAAAATAAAATGGATTTTAGATAATGTTCAAGGTGCAAAGGAACGTGCAAAAAAAGGAGAACTGGCTTTCGGCACAATTGATAGTTGGTTGATCTGGAACATGACGGGAGGTACAGTGCATGTAACGGATTATACGAATGCATCTCGCACCATGCTCTTCGATATTAAAGAATTGAAATGGGATACAAAACTTTTAGCTGAACTTGATATTCCTGAATCGATGTTGCCGGAAGTAAAACCTTCTGCTTTCCATTTTGGAAATTGGAAACTGAATGGCGTGGAAATTCCGATTGCGGGTGTAGCGGGCGATCAGCAAGCTGCTCTGTTTGGACAAGCATGTTTTGAAAAGGGCATGGCAAAGAATACCTATGGCACAGGATGTTTTATGTTGATGAACACCGGAACAAAAATTCAACATTCAAAAAACGGATTGATCACCACCATTGCCTGGGGATTGGATGGTAAGGTGGAGTATGCGTTAGAAGGTAGTGTGTTCATTGCAGGCGCTGCCGTGCAATGGCTTCGCGATAGTTTGCATCTCATCGATCAATCAAAGGACTCTGAATATTTTGCAACAAAAGCGTTGGGTTCAAATGATGTGTATGTTGTCCCTGCTTTCGCAGGATTGGGTGCACCTTATTGGGATATGTACGCCCGCGGTGCAATCTTTGGATTGACACGCGATACGGGGAAAGATCATATCATTAAAGCCACACTCGAATCACTGGCGTATCAAACGAAAGATATTTTAAACGCCATGCAGGAAGATGCCGGTGTAAAATTGTTGAGCCTTAAAGTAGACGGTGGCGCATGTGCCAATAATATTTTAATGCAGTTTCAGGCCGATATTCTGGGAGCGGAAGTAGAGCGACCAGAAGTAATTGAATCAACTGCCCAGGGCGCAGCATACCTTGCAGGAATTCAAATTGGTCTGTGGAAGAAGGAAGATATAGTGAAGAATAGAAAAATTCAAAAACGATTTACATCCAGCATGGATGAAGCAACGCGAACAAAATTGTATAAAGGCTGGATAAAGGCAGTGGAGAGAACAAAAGGTTGGGTTGATTAGTTGATTTGATGATTAGTTGATTTGTTAATGAACTAGATTTAGTAGCACTGCTGCAACAATGATTACCAAATTAAGAAGAAGCAGTCATCCCTCTCTGAAGGAGAGGGACCGAGGGTGAGGCTCTAACATTAAAAATAAAATGACCGATTTTTCTTTTAACAATCGCGAAAAAATAAAAACTGAACTAAGCTATCCTCAGTTCGATCTAATTATTATTGGCGGAGGTATAACCGGTGCAGGTATTGCACTCGATGCTGCTTCTCGCGGATTGAAAACAGCGCTCGTTGAAAAAAATGATTTTGCATTTGGAACGAGCAGTCGTTCAACCAAATTAATTCATGGCGGACTCCGCTACCTAAAACAATTTGAATTTGGTTTGGTAAAGGAAGTGGGTAGTGAGCGCGCTATTCTACATAAACTTGCACCACATTTAGTTGTGCCTGAAAAAATGCTGTTGCCACTGTATGAAAAGAAGGGAATGGGGTATTGGCTTACTTCTATCGGATTAAAGGTGTATGATATTTTGGCGGGTGTAAAGAAAGAAGATCAGCGAAGAATGCTCACAAAGCTGTATACCTTAAAGTATGAACCATTGCTTCAGCATGATGTGAAGGGTGGAGCAATCTATGCTGAATACAGAACAGACGATGCGCGACTCACCATTGAAATTATGAAGACTGCAGTGCAGCATGGTGCAACGGTTTTGAATTACGCAAGTGTAAAGGAGTTTGTCTATTCTGATAGTAAAATTTCTGGTGTAGCGGTAGAAGATCAACTATCTCACGAAACATTTTCTGTGAATGGAAAAGTTGTGGTAAGTGCTACAGGTCCATGGGTTGACGAGTTGCGCGAACTGAATAAATCAAAACAAGGTAAGCGACTGCATCTTACCAAAGGTGTACACATTGTTTTTCCCCGCGAAAAACTTCCGGTAGCGCAAGCCATTTACTTTGATGTAGAGGATGGTCGAATGATTTTTGCAATCCCACGCGGACGCACTACCTATGTCGGCACAACAGATACAAATTATCAGGGTTCAAAAGATAATGTAGTAACAACCTATGAAGATGCTCACTATTTGGTAAAAGCTGTAAATGCAATGTTCCCATCGGTGAATGTAAAGATGGAAGATATTGAATCCAGTTGGGCGGGCTTGCGACCATTGATTCATGAAGAAGGAAAATCGGCTTCAGAATTATCGCGCAAAGATGAAATTTTTGAATCGTCAACCGGATTAATTTCCATTGCCGGAGGTAAGCTTACCGGATATCGAAAAATGGCGGAGAGGGTTGTTGATTTGGTCATTGAGGAGCACTTTGAGGCTCGTGATTTTAAATCATGCTTTACGGAGAAAATAAAATTTGAAGCTTCAAAGTTCGCTAACGTAAAAGAGGTAAAGCAATACACGAATACTGTTTTTCAAAAATTAAAGCTTTCTGGTTTTTCGGAGTTAACATCACGTTATCTGGTAGAGAATTTTGGAGTCCAAACAGACTTAATTTTAAAACAGTACGACTTGCGATCCGCTCATGAGCACCCGGAATTATCGCTTTTAAAAGCTGAGCTTTGGTTTTGCATCCAATATGAAATGGTCACCGGACTTCAGGATTTTTTTATGCGCAGAATCGGAATTGTAAATTTTGATATTCATAGGGTAATAACATGGAAACATGAAATTGCCAATGAATGTAAATCGCTACTAAATTGGAGCGATGATAAAATGATTGCAGAACTTAAGTCTTTGGAGGAATTGATTTTTTCGGTTCAGAACTTTAAAGATATAGCCTGATTCCGTAAACATGGAATTCAGAGAAGTCGACAAATAAAACCTAAGCCTACTAACAAAAATCAGGAAGAAAAAAGGGGTTTAGCGCTTCATTTTTATGATGAGACTGTTAACTTACACAGCCTTTTCTGATAGCGATTTAAGATAACCGATGGGAATTTTGATGGTGAGAATTAAGTATTAATATATTTTGAAAGTTTTTTATGACAAAGAAATTAAAAAGCGTTGTGGATAAAAACAGTCTCTGGGGTATCGACATGGGGGGTACAAAGATTGAGGGCGTTATTTTAAAATCGGCAAAAGACCCGGAAGTACTTTTTCGTGATCGTGTTCCAACAGAAGCCGATCAGGGCTATGAACATATTTTAGAGCAAGTGAAGAAGGTAGCCGATCTGATGGAAAAAGAAGCTGGCTTTAAACCAACTCAAATGGGAATAGGTACACCCGGAACGCTCGATCCAAAACTTGGATTAATGAAAAACTGCAACTCGGTAGTAATGAACGATAAACCCATGAAACGTGATTTGGAAAAACTGCTAGGTTTAAAAGTTGAGATGGCGAATGATGCAGATTGTTTTGCTTTGGCGGAAGCACGTTATGGTGTGGTAAAAGAAGATTATCCGAATGCTCGAGTTGTGTTTGGTGTAATTATGGGAACAGGTGTTGGTGGCGGATTGGTAATTGATGGCCGTGCCATTGTTGGGCTACAAGGAATTGCTGGTGAGTGGGGCCATAATTTTTTAGATGAATCAGGTGGGCCATGTTACTGTGGTAAATCAGGATGTGTTGAGAAAGTAATTTCGGGTCCGGCATTGGAAGAGTATTATTTCAAAGAGACAGGTAATCGAAAGCCATTGAAAGATATTGTTGCGTTGGCTGATTCTAAGGTTGATCCAACAGCACAGAAGACCATGATCCGTCTGGTAGAATATTTTGGAAAAGCATTGAGTGTGATTATCAACATCATCGATCCGGATGTTATTGTAATTGGTGGTGGCGTAGGTAACATCGATTTGCTGTACGACCGTGGATTAGATTCATTGCGCAAATACGTATTTAACAATCGTCTTGATACACCCGTTGTACGTCCATCGCTTGGCGATAGTGCCGGGGTAATCGGTGCTGCATACCTCGTCAGCTAACAAATTAAAATAACTATCGACCATCAACGAATAACGAATCTGACTATGAAACGAATTGCAATCCTTGGCCCTATTCCACGTGATCATATTGTTACCCATCAAGGTGATTTGATCCAAAAGTGGGGATGCGTAACTCATCCTGCCATTGCGCTGTCAACGTTGGCCGGAAGCAAAATTGAAATTATCCCGGTATGTCATTTACGCCAGGTTGATTTGGATAATGTGTTGGAAGTATTTGAGGGATACAAGGGCATCAATACAAAATTCATTACTACAAAAAATGATCAGGGCGATATTATCAGTCTTCGTTTTTTAGACATGAATAATAGAGTAGAGCGTCAAACGGGGTTTATGGATCCCATCATGCCGGATGACGTGAAGCGATTAATTGATTGTAAGGTATTTGTGTTCATTCCGATAAGCGATTATGAAATTTCGCTGGAGACCTTGAAGTTCTTAAAGAAAAAAAGTAAAGGTATTGTTGTGTTCGATGCACACGGACCAACTACTTCATGCCTTGTAAATGGAGAACGTCAACGAAAGTTTTGGATTGACAGAGACCAGTGGCTTCCCTATATCGATGTATTGAAAATGAATTTGGAAGAGGCACACGCATCGTGGTTTAAAAAGGAATATGAGAGTATTGATTTTTCTGAAACACCAGATGTTGATCGTGTTCTTCTTCGGGCATTTGCAGAACACTGTCTTTCAAAAGGCGTAAAGTGTGTTTACATAACGGTTGACTCACGTGGCTGCCTTGTTTATTATATGGAGCGTGGAAAATTGAGGGAAGAGATGGTGGTGGCGGTACCTGTTGAAAATGTTATTGACACAACGGGCTGTGGAGATTCCTTTGCAGGTGGCGTTGGTTTTGGATTATTACAAAAACCGAGAGACTATATTGGAGCTGCCCGCTACGGTAATGCTCTGGGTGCGCTGCGCACGCAAGGGAAAACGTTTGCAGTATTTAAATCTCTTGACGAAACGAATAAAATCATTAAGGAGACTTATTTTTGATCCCATTTTATTAAGAAGACAATAGACAATAGACAATAGACAATAGACAATAGACAATAGATTTTATGCAGAGGCCTTTATCAATATCTTACTACTAATGTCTAGCTACTAAAGTCTAATTACAAAATCTCACTACTAACGACTTACGACTTGATTAAAGCTTGCATATTTGATTTAGATGGTGTCATTGTTGACACGGCACACTATCATTACCTGGCCTGGAGAAGATTGGCAAACGAATTGGGTTTTGATCTTTCTAAGGATGACAATGAAAAACTGAAAGGTGTCAGTCGCATGCGCTCCCTTGAAATTATTTTGAATCTGGGTGGAGTCTCA
>DAIQPD010000114.1:0-12225 GCA_036787535.1 Chryseolinea sp. | reverse complement strand
CTCCAGTTTATCACCGAGTAGTGATGTAGCGCAACACCTTCTAACATATTATGTGGAATATCTCGCATCAATACTTCTGTCCAATGATAGTCAGATCCATTCGCGCCAGAGGCAATTCGATATAATTTACTGGAGTTGCTCCAACTTGTCATGAAGGTTGCGTATTGACGGTAGATGTTAGCATAATATTCAACAGTCATATTTCCTCCGCATCCCCATGTCTCGTTACCAACCCCCCACAAGGAAACGTTCCATGGTTTCTCGCGGCCGTTTTGTCTTCGGAGATTGGACATTGGACTGACTCCATCGAAGTTTACATACGTAACCCAGTCCGATAATTCTTTCACTGTTCCACTTCCTACATTACCTGCCAAATAGGGATCGGCTCCAATTGCTTCGCACATGTTTAAAAAATCGTGCGTGCCAAAACTATTATCTTCTGTTACACCACCCCACCAAACATTTACCATTTTTGGTCGGTTGGCTTTTGGACCTATACCATCCTGCCAATGATAGGTATCTGCAAAGCATCCACCTGGCCACCGAAGGTTAGGTACTTTTAATGTTTTGAGAGCAGCAATAATATCATTGCGCACCCCTTCAGTATTCGGAATTTTTGTATTGCCTTCGCCCACATAAAACCCATCGTAGACGCAGTGGCCTAAGTGTTCAGCAAAATGGCCATAAATGTTTTTGTTAATGGTTAGTTCTGCTTCGTTGGCATGAAGAGAAATAGTTGCTTGTTGAGCGTGGCCAATGACCAGAGCGAATAGAAGCGTGAAAGCTGTTAAAGCGAGTGATCTCATTTGTTTTTTTTTGATTAAAATTGGAAAAAAGCTTAGGCACTTCCGAGCCCATGCATATTCAAATCAGCATAACCCAAAATACTAATTTGTGTGTCTTCGAAATAGATTTTGAAGGGTGCCTAATTGAATCTTCATCTAAAAAAGTACATTTTTAAAGCACTAAATCGATTACATTAATAAGAGTACAATTTACACTTATTTATTTTAAATGAACAACACGCTTTTACTTTTTTGAGCTTTTTCGTTTTTCAATGGAGATTTCAGTAGCTATACTGGAGATAGCATGGATGGTCTGACGTGTAGAGAAAGGCTATAAAAACTTCAGTCCTTCGTGTTGGAGTTTGCTGTACTTATTTTTATCAAAGACATAATAGAAGGCTCCTTTGCGGGATGATTCTTTCTCCTTTTCATTTAGTTTATTCAGAATTCCGAGGGCCAAAATTTTGCGGGTGAAGTTTCGCTTGTCGAGCGGTTGCTCGTAGATCGCTTCATACAAATTCTGTAATTGAGGAAGTGTAAATTTTTCAGGAAGTAATTCAAATCCAATGGGATGATTAGCCACTTTTTGTTGGAGCCGATCCTTTGCTTTAGCTACCATTTCTTTATGATCGAATATCAGACTTGGAATTTTGTCCATAGGGAACCAGCATGCTTCGTGATCCTGCTGAAGCTGATCACTATATTCCGCTATATTAATAAGGGCGAAATAGGCAACAGAAATTACGCGACCTGCTGCATCGCGATTAACATCGCTGAAACAATAAAGTTGTTCCATGTAAATGTTCTTCATTCCTGTAAGTTGATTAAGAACGCGGATGGCCGCATCATCAGTACTTTCATTAGGATCAACGAATCCACCCATAAGCGACCATTTACCTTTTTCGGGTTCGAACCCTCGCTTAATCAAAAGCGCTTGGAGCTGCCGTCCATCGAAACCAAAAATGATACAGTCAACGGCAACTAATATTCCTTCACTGCTTTTGTATTTGTTAATATCCATTGGTTCTTTCTTCGTGTTGAATTGAGCTTTCTAAAGTACAATCAAAATTCCAGAGAGCAAGATATGTTTTCAATTAATGGAAACCGTTAAAAAAGCTCACCCAAACCTGGATGAGCTTCTAATTTTAAATGAGCAAAAATTCCTTATCCGGTAAAGCTGACCATAACATATGCTACAATAGCAATTACCAACAAGGAGAATACAATATCCCACACATTGTAACTAGCGCGATTAGCAGCTTTCTGTTCTTCAGTTAATGAACCATAAGTAAGCCCCTGAATTTGTTCGGGCAATGGTGGTGGAAACATAAAGCTCACTCCTAAGCAAACAATAACAGAGAACAAAAAGAACCATGCTGCAAAGGTGAGGAAGTTTACTTTAGCAATAATGAACAAAATACCTTCTGGATTTAATGAATCGCTCGCCAGTTCTAAACCGATGCGAATAAAGGCAACGATTAAACCAACGACCAAGGTTGTGAGGGCACCCTTACTATTAATGCGTTTGTAAAAAAGACCAAGTAAAAATACTGCAGTGATGGGTGGCGCAATGTAAGATTGAACCGATTGAAGGTATTGATACAGTACGCCCGAAATATTTTGCATGATTGGAATCCAAAGAATACCGAGGATCACTACAATGATGGTTGCAAATCTACCGATGTTCACCAATTTGTTTTCAGGAGTATCTGGACGAAGTTTCTTGTAAATATCAACGGTGAATAAAGTAGAGCATGAATTAAAAACGGAAGCGAGTGAACTCATTAAAGCAGCGAGTAATCCGGCAGCAACGAGTCCTCTTAAACCTGCTGGCATTTTGTTCATTAGTAAAGTAGCAAAAGCTTCATCTGGAGAATCCCAATGCAATTCTCCTTTATTTTTTAAAGCCAGCGCAATAACACCCGGAATCAAGAAAAGAAAAACCGGAAGTAATTTTAGCAATCCACCAAAGATGGTTCCTCTTCTCCCTTCTTTAATATTTTTTGCAGCGAGCACGCGTTGAACAATATATTGATCAGTACACCAATACCACATTCCAACAATAGAACTTGTGATTACTAAACTCGGCCATGGAAAATCCGGATCAGTTGCGGGTCGCCACATATTGAGATACCCGGGCTCAAGCGCATCCCGCATTCCGCTCCATCCGCCAACAGAGTCCAATCCAACATAGGTAAGTGTTCCCGCACCTAAAACAAGTACAACAGTTTGTAATGTTTCAGTATAAACAACAGCACGCATACCTCCGAGAACAGTGTAAATTCCGGTAAGTACTACTGTTGCCAACGCACCAGTCCAAAAGTCAATATGAAGTATTGAGGAAATAACAATACCACCCGCATAAACGGTAACTGAAATTTTGGTGAGCACATACGCTATCAACGAGAACACACTTAAGAACCATCTGGTACTTGAATCAAAACGTCTTTCTAAAAATTCAGGCATGGTAAACACGCCACTTCGAATGTAAAAGGGAAGGAAGACCCAGCCTAAGGTAATTACGAGCCAAGCATGCAGTTCATAAATAAGCATGGGGATTTTTCCACCAGCTCCTGCACCAGCCAGACCCACCACGTGTTCCGAGCCAATGTTTGAAGCGAAGATAGGCGCCTACTACAAACCAGCCCATGTTTCTTCCAGCCAGAAAATAGTCCTCCGTGGTTTGTTGTTTCCGGGTCATTACCCAGATGGCGAGTGCGGCAATTACCACAAAGTATATGGCAATTACTACCCAATCAAGCGTTGCAAATCTTTCCATAGTAAGTCAGGTAAAATTTAGATGTTTAAGGTAATTGGTTTTATTGGTTCATACTAGCGATAATACATTTCGCTCCAACGCAATTCATTTCTGAATTGATGAAGGTCTGTTTTCTTGTTGATCAATACACATTCAATGTTGGCCATCTCAGCAAAGTCAACTAAATGCTCTGATGTTAAATTCTGACTGTAACCAGTATGATGAGCACCACCAGCATAAATCCAGGCGGCACATCCTGTTTGCATATCTGGATAGGGTTTCCAAAGTACGCGAGCTACAGGTAGTTTAGGAAGATCGTGTTGAGGTTTCACTGCTTCAACTTCATTTACTAATAATCGAAAGCGATTGCCCATATCAATAACCGAAGCATTCAATGCCGGACCTGCTGCACTGTTGAATACTAATCTTACAGGATCGGCTTTGCCGCCAATACCGAGTGGATGAATTTCGCATGAAGGTTTTCCATCCGCAATAGACTCGCAGATTTCTAACATGTGCGAACCGAGTACTATTGGATTGGATGGATCAAAGTGATAGGTATAATCTTCCATGAAAGAATTTCCTCCTTTCAAACCACTGCCCATTACTTTCATAGCGCGTACGAGTGCCGCGGTTTTCCAATCGCCTTCACCAGCAAAACCATAACCTTGGGCCATTAAGCGTTGAGCAGCGATACCAGGTAATTGAACTATGCCATGAAGGTCTTCGAACGTATCGGTGAATCCTTTAAAATTTCCTTCTTGTAAAAATGTACGCAATCCAATTTCGATTTTTGCGGCATCGCGTAAAGCATAATAATTATCTGCCGCTTTGAGCAAGGAAGGAGCTAAAGTATATTTTGCTTCATACTCCTCAACGAGTTTATCAATATCATGATCCGCTACCTGATTAATTACTTTTACTAAATCGCCAACTCCATAACCATTTACTGAATAGCCGAATTTAATTTCTGCTTCTACTTTATCTCCATCGGTAACTGCTACCTGTCGCATGTTATCACCAAAGCGACAGAACTTGGCACCTTGCCAATCGTGCCAGCCTGCTGCAGCACGCATCCAAACATTCAAGCGTTCCTGAACATTAATATCTTGCCAATGCCCAACCACAACTTTTCTGTTCAATCGCATGCGCGACATAATGAAACCAAATTCACGATCACCGTGTGCACTTTGATTGAGATTCATGAAATCCATATCGATGGAAGACCAGGGAATATCACGATTGAACTGGGTGTGTAAATGCAGTAACGGTTTTTGAAGAATCTTCAAACCACCAATCCACATCTTGGCTGGAGAGAAGGTATGCATCCACGCCACAATACCAATACAATTCTTCGCTGTATTCGCATCCTGACAGAGTTGATAAATTTCTTCTGACGATTTCAAAACAGGTTTGAATACTACCTTTACTGGAATGGAAGGTGAAGCATCAAACTCTTTTACAATTTGTTGAGAATGTTCTGCTACTTTTTTCAGCGTCTCTTCTCCATATAAATGTTGGCTTCCTGTTGCAAACCAAACTTCAAAGCTCTTTAAATCAATCATCGTGTTTTGTTTTATACGTTACTATTTTGAAAGGATTTCAATGTTCTTTACTTCTTCTGGAAACCATAATTCCATCTCACCTTTTCCGCGATGTGCCCACGCATAGTAAGGTATTGCTATAAAGCTTTGAGTAGTGGTCGATACAGTGTTTCCGGAAATAACAACAACGGGTGTTTCAGCTTTTAATACGGTAACGCCATTGAGTAAATCACTTTTATACTCGATAGAGAAGTTCACGTCTTTAGGAATAAAGATATTGCTCGTCTTACCATTGTTGTCTGGCCACTCTGCACAATACATTAGTGGACCGCGTTGAAGAGATACCTTGCCAATGTTATCTGTTACTCTTTTGTTAGCGACAACTCTTCGCACTTCAATTGGCAAATTCACTGCAATTACATCTCCCTTTTTCCAGGTCTTTGATAAAACTGCGTAACCATTGGACACACTATAATCAATCGCTTTATCGTTGATGGTGATCGATACTTTTTTGTCTGACACTGATTCGAAAGAATAGAGATCAGAGGGCATGGCTTCATTTTGCGCCCATCCTGGAATGCGGACTAATACATTGAATGCTGCAGGTGATTTTGGATTAACATTAAAAACTAAGTTTCCATCCCACGGATAATTATTTTTCTGCTCAATCTCAACTTGCTTTTTATTGATTGTGAAAGAAGCGTTACCACTTACAAACAGGTTAACATAAATATCATTGTTCTTTTGTGCATAAACATATCCGGGAACTGAGGGTATTAAGCGTGTGATGTTTGTTGGGCAGCATGAGCATGTAAACCAACCAGAACGCTCGCCCTCCATATCAGAATGTTTGTAGCTGTTTTTAATTTCCATGGCATTGGTGTAGAAGAATGATTTTCCATCCATACCAACTCCAGAAATCAATCCATTGTATAATGACTTCTCAAGAATATCAATGTATTTTGATTCTCCATGAAGTAAGAACATACGATGGTTCCAATATACATTTGCGATTGCTGCACATGTTTCGTTGTAGGCAGTTGCGTTTGGCAGTTCATAGTTATCACCAAAGCGTTCACCACTACCCACAGCTCCGATGCCCCCCTGAACATAAATTTTTTTATGAACAACATTATTCCAAATGGTATCGATGGCCTTTAAAAAGTTTTGATCACCTGTTAATGCAGCGACATCAGCAACTGCAGAATAAAGATAGCCTGCCCGAACAGCGTGGCCGATTGCTTCATCCTGATCAACTAAGGGTTTGTGATCTTGCCAGTATGCACCGTTTTTCCATGGATCTGTGCTTTTCGGATCATAACCGGTGTAATGACCTCTTTCTTCAATGAAATATTTTGCTGTTTCTAAATATTCTTTCTTTCCGGTGATGCGATATAATTTCACTAAACCCATCTCGACTACTTCATGACCTGGGGCAACGTGTTTTTTAGTGTGACCAAATACACTGCAAACTAAATCCGCGTTTTTCAATGCGATATCCAGTAAATTTCTTTTACCGGTTGCCTGGTAATGTGCAGCAGCAGCTTCATACAGATGTCCGGAGTTATATAGTTCATGACTTAGTTCTCTTTCTTTTTCCCAACGTTCTTTACCTACCCAAGCTCCAACAGATGATGGATCAATTGTTCTTGCGGTATAGAGATAACCATCGGGTTCTTGTGCATTTTTAATTTTTACAACGAGTGAATCAATGTAATCTTCCATTTTTTTATCCGGGAAGAGTGTCAATGAAAAGGATGCACCTTCGATCGTTTTGTAAATATCAGTATCATCAAAAGGATAGACCGTGCAGAATTTTCCACTTTTTGCAGCAGCCATTTCAAAGTTCTTCACTCGACCTGTACTTTCGCATCGTTCGAAAGATGCAGGAATAGTTACCAGGTGATTGGTTTTGATACGAGGAAGCCAAAAGCTATCGCTAAAGTGTACCTGATTAAAAGGCACAACTTTTATTGGATAATCTTTTTGCTGAGCAAACAACCCAGGACCAGCCAGAATCAATAGAAATGAAAATAGTTTTTTCATAGTTGTATTGAGTGATTGTCAATGATCAATTTGCAGATGTGTAAATGATACTCTGTACTAATCGGCATATTTGCACATTGTTAAATTGATAATTAATTTATTGTCCGTAATAAGAATCTGGTCCGTGTTTGCGTTCGAAATGTTTTTTGATAAGGGCATCCTTTAATCTTGGTGCATCAGGATTAATTTGTTCGGTAAGCAATGCCATTTGAGCAACAGCCTCCAAGACTGCACTATTATACACTGCTTTCTCTGGTGTTTTCCCCCAGGTGAAAGGTGCATGGTTTCCTACCAGTATCATTTCTATTTCTTCATAACTTAACTTCCGGTCTTTCAAACAATTCATGATTTGAAAACCAGTTTGATATTCATAATCCCCTTTTATCATCTCATCACTCATCGGTGGTGCGCATGGAATATCAACCGTGTTATGATCAGCATGTGTTGTTCCGAAAATTGGAATGTCGCGTTGAGCTTGCGCCCAGGCTGTTCCATAAGTAGAATGCGTATGAACAATACCACCAATATTTTCCCAGTGTTTGTAGAGAACAGCATGTGTTTTTGTATCAGAGGAGGGGCGAAGTTTTCCTTCAACGGTCTTTCCATCAAAATCAACAATCACCATTTTGTCTGGTGAAAGTTCATCATACGGAACACCGCTGGGTTTGATAGCAAATACACCCAACTTCCTATCTGCGGCACTTACATTTCCAAATGTAAAAATGACAAGTCCCAGTTTAGGTAATTGCATATTGGCCGTGTAAGCCGATTCTTTAATATGATCGAAATTAAGCATAGGTAACAGAATTAAACTGGAGACTCTTGATGTACACCTTGAGATTTTGGTTCGAGCGATGAGCCTAACGCTTTATACTTTTTGTATCGCTTGGCATAGGTAGCAACATTCGATGCGTTGGGTTTATATTCCATATCAAATCCTTGTCCCATGGCGTGCATGGCTTCTTCAACATTGGGGTATAATCCGGCAACGGTAGCAGCAAACATGGCCGCACCAGCTGCACAAGTTTGTTCCGACTTATGAATGCGGAGTGGCATGTTCATTACATCCGCCATCACTTGCATAATGTATGGAGATTTTCTGGCCACACCACCTAAGCCAATCAGGCCTTTAACCGGAATACCTTCATCGTTGAAACGATCAACGATTGCTTTTGCTCCAAAGCATGTTGCTTCAACCCAGGCTTTAAAAAGATGCGGTGCTTCACTTCCTAAACTCAATCCGCTGATAGCACCTTTTAATAATTGGTTCGCATCGGGTGTGCGTCTTCCATTCAACCAATCGATTGCTAATTCATTATTTTCATCTAACGGAATGGCGGCTGCTTGCTTAGTGAGTTCCGGAATTAATTTATCTAAGAGTTCATCTTTTAATTTTGCAGCAACATCAGCACTTACTACTGATGATGATTTTAATATATTGGTAATTGGCCAGGCTAAAATATTTTTGAACCAGGCATAGGTATCGCCAAATGCAGATTGACCAGCTTCCAGTCCAATCATTCCTGGAATGATAGAACCATCTACTTGTCCGCAAATTCCGCTTACTAGTTTACCTGTCATATCTTTCTTCGGAACTACCATCATATCACACGTTGATGTTCCCATTACCTTGCTGAGGTAATACGGTTCGATCTGTCCGCCCACTGCACCCATATGACAATCAAAAGCACCAACACCAACAATAACATCTGTTGATAATCCTAAACGCTCTGCCCATTCTTTACTTAATGTTCCTGCTGGTTTATCAGAAGTATATGTATCGTTAAATAGTCGAGCGGTAAATCCTGTAAGGAGTGGATCAAGTGATGCAAAGAATCGATCTGGCGGTAATCCTTTAAACTCTTCAGCAAACAAAGCCTTGTGTCCTGCTGAACACACCCCCCGTTTCATTTGGTGAACATCTTTTCCACCGGTTAATAAAAATGGAATCCAATCACAATGTTCTACCCATGAGTAACATGCTCTTCGAACAGCTTCGTCTTCACGTAGCACATGCAGAAGTTTTGCCCAGAACCATTCGGAAGAATAAATGCCACCAACAAACTGAAGGTAGTTCACATCAAACTTTTCCGCGTGTTCATTAATTTGTGCTGCTTCTAATGTTGAGGTATGATCCTTCCATAACACAAACATGGCGTTTGGATTATTTTCAAACCCTGGCGTCAATGCTAAAGGAGTTCCGGTTTTATCGACAGCAACGGGAGTAGACCCTGTAGTGTCAACCGAAATTGCTTTGATATTTTTTTGAACAGCGGTACCTGCCTGTCGCAAACAATCCTTGATTGTGGTTTCAATACCTTCAACATAATCCTGAGGATGCTGACGAAATTGATTTTTAGAGGGATTACAAAACAATCCATCGCGCCAGCGCGGATACTGAAACACAGAGGAAGCCACTTCCTTTCCGGAATATGACTCTATTATAACAGAGCGCACGGAATCAGATCCGTAATCAACGCCTATAACAAATGCATCTTTATTCATATGGCTTAAAAGCGAGCTAAATCGTTTGAATTGGTTGCTAAGGTACATTTATTTTTAATAAGTGTACATATAACAATTATTATTTTTTGGGTGATTATCATCCTCGTCATGTTCGGAATATCGCTCTAGTTTCATTTTACCTTATTTTACAATATCTAGTGCCTTGAATAAAAACGGATATATGAATTTAGAGAAAGGCAAATTCGCTGCACTCCTTCCACTCATTGTTTTTTTGGTTGTTTATTTAGTTACCTCCATCGTCCTTCAGGATTTTTATAAGATGCCGGTATTGGTGGCTTTTTTGATCGCTGTTGTTGTAGGGTTTGTTCAATATCCGAAATCAAGCTTTCACGATAAGGTAGAGGTTTTCTCTAAAGGGATGGGAGACTCTAATATCATGTTGATGTGTTTTATCTTTTTATTGGCAGGCGCTTTCGCAGCTACTAGTAAAAGTATTGGTGCGGTAGACTCAACCGTAAATTTTGCACTTTCTTATTTGTCGCCCAGTTTAATTATTGGGGGACTTTTTCTTATAGCATGTTTCATCTCATTATCATTGGGGACATCGGTTGGAACTGTAGTGGCACTTTCTCCAATTGCAGTTGCTTTGAATGAATCCGTTCCTGGCGTATTAGCCTTAGCATTAGCAGCCGTTGTTGGTGGAGCTATGTTTGGTGATAATCTTTCCATGATCTCCGATACGACCATCGCTGCGACCCGAACACAAAATGTAGAGATGCGAGATAAATTTAAGGTTAATTTTTTTATAGCCTTGCCACCGGCCATTATCACATTTCTGATTTATACTTTCTCAGGTGCTGTTTCTGATTTTCAAATTCATGATCAAACACACGAATATTCAATAATTAAAATTATTCCCTACATTTTTGTACTTACAGCCGCGCTTGCAGGACTAAATGTAATTTGGGTATTGCTAAGCGGAATTGTTATTTCTGCCGCCATTGGTTTTTGGGGAGGTAATTTGAATGTGTGGACTTCCATCAGTTCAGTAAATGAAGGAATGACTTCTATGTTCGAACTGAGCATTACCTGTATTATGATTGGTGGATTAGTAGGATTGATCCGATACCAAGGTGGGATTGATTACATTTTATATCAGGTTTCAAGTCTTATCAAATCAAAGCGAGGAGGGGAGTTGGGCATTGCGGGACTTACGGCTTTGGTAAACTTTGCTATCGCGAATAATACGATTACAATTTTAATTGCGGGTCCATTAGCAAAAACAATTGCCGATAAAAATGGTATTGATGGAAAACGAAGCGCCAGTATTCTGGATACGACTTCTTGCTTCGTTCAAGGTATCTTACCTTATGGTGCGCAGCTGTTGGCTGCAGTGGCTATTGCTAAGCATCAAGTGACTTCGTTTGAGATTATTGGAAGTCTTTATTACCCATTTTTGCTGGCTCTTGCCACTCTGATTTTTATTTTCTTGAAAAAAAAATAGCCTCCTCTATTTTATTCTGATACCGTTTGAAATCCCGTTTAGAAAGGATTTCAGAGATCAAAACTATTGTCTGTTTTCTGTTATTTAGTTAAAATTTACTAAGTCTATTGATTTAATAGATAATGGTAATATATTTGCCATAAATCTACTTAAACTATAGACTTTAAGAATATGAAGACTTTCCAACACTACTTTGTATTTTTTGTATCACTTTTCCTTACTGGAAATGCGACAAATGCCCAGAACAGTTTAACGGCTTCATCAAAAACAGAAATCGATGAGAGCATGAATCCATTGAAAGCTATTGACCTTGGCCGCAAAGAAACGGATCCAACAAAGCTGACAACTGCATCTGAAAGAAGACAAAACAAAGTTGTTGCTATAACAGGTGTGCGCTTTGCGTATCCACTGGTACAGAAATGGATCGATGACTACAACAAAATTAATCCTGACATTCCAATCATCATTGAATCAAGAGGCAGTAATGATCCTGCCAAATATGATATTTTGATTGAAGCCTACGAACCCGATGCAGAGGTAAAGAAGAATCGTGAATATCTATATATTGGTCGTTATGCTATTCTTCCGCTTGCTAACAGTCACTCGTCTTTTGCAAAAGTGTATGCTGATAAAGGACTCAACCAGGATTTAATTAAACAACTTTTCTTTCACGATATATTCTCGGATAAAAAGGAAGATACTTCAATTAAATCGCCTTACACAGTATACACACGTTTACAAAAAGCCGGAGCACCCATCACGTTCTCGAAATATTTTGGCTATCAACAAAAAGATATCAAAGGTAAAGCCATTGCAGGTGCAGATGAACACCTTTTGAAAGCGGTACTTCGTGATTCGACTGGCCTTTCTTATTTACCAATGAATTTACTGTACGATCAAAAAACCGGAAAGCCCGTTCAGGGCATAACCATTTTGCCGGTTGACTTAAACGGAAACGGTAAGGTGAGTGATGATGAGAAATTTTATGATGCTGTCTCAACCGTGGTAACGAGGCTCGAGGAAAAAAATCAAAAAGAAATAAATAACATACCAACAGAATATCTGAATTTCTCTCTTGATAAGCATGACTCACCTTACCGTTTCCGTTTAAGTCAACCGGCA
>DAIQPD010000113.1:0-12249 GCA_036787535.1 Chryseolinea sp. | reverse complement strand
TACGAAGCAAGTAATCGAAATGCTAAACTTTGCCCGTGAGCAAAAGGTATTTTTGATGGAAGCATTTTGGACCAAGTTTTTACCGCAATATCAAAAAGTATCCTCCATGATTTCTGCGGGTGAAATAGGAACGATAAAAATGATTGAAGCTGACTTTGGATTTAAGGCAACCGATCCAACACCCCAACGTATGTACGATCCCGTTTTAGGAGGAGGCGCGTTGTTAGACGTTGGAATTTATCCGGTATTTCTTGCGCTCTCTTTTTTAGGAAAGCCACTGGATGTACAGGCGTTCATTACTCCTTACGATACTGGTGTAGATGAGCAGATTTCCATGACCATGAAATTTAAAGAGGGAGCTTTAGCGGTATTGAATGCAAGTTTTGCTGCCGATACTCCGGTAGAAGCAACCCTTGTTGGCACGGAGGGTTACATCCGTATTTCAAATCGGTTCCATAATGCAACGTCAAAGATTGAATTGATAAAGGATAAGCAGTCTCCAGTTGAAATTCAAGTGCATCGGGAAGAAGGTTATGGCTATCAGTTTGAGGCGCGTCACGTGGGAGAATGTTTGAGAACAGGTTTAACGGAAAGTCCGATAATGAGTCATACTGATTCTCTGCTTTTAATGGAGACGCTTGATCGTGTACGCGCAAACTGCGGTATTAAGTACGAAGTTGATTGAAAAGGGATTTATTGACACTGGTGTAGGTTGAATGAAAGCGATGTGAAGAGGAACAAATAAATCCTGAGACCAAACAATAGTGATAGGTAATCCGAGATTGGAATTGGATTGAATGGCTTAGCAATGAAAAATAAAAAATTCTCAACCCCACAACGACTAAAGAGTTTTGTTTATGCTTTTAATGGATTGAAAATTCTGATAAGGGAAGAGCACAATTCAAGAATTCATTTTGTAATAGCAATAGTTGTTACGATTGCTGGATTTATATTAGAGATATCAGTAGAAGAATGGATTGCCATTGTAATTGCCATTGGGTTTGTTATCGCAGCGGAAATTTTCAATTCTTCTATCGAAAATATAGCCGACTTTATCTCGCCAGAAAAACACGAGAAGATTAAGAAGATAAAAGATTTGGCTGCAGCCGGAGTTTTAATAAGTGCATTAACAGCGCTTACCATTGGATTAATTATTTTTCTACCAAAGATTATTGAATTCTAAATTCTGTACTAAACCGCAAAACTCTCCCCACATCCACATGTGCGCGTAGCATTTGGATTAATGAATTGGAAACCTTTTCCGTTTAATCCATCAGAGAAATCTAATGTAGTACCGAGCAAATACAGCAAGCTTTTTTTGTCGACCAGAATTTTAATACCCTTATCTTCAAAAATCTGATCAGCTGATTTTATTTCGTCATCAAAATTCAAATCATACATCAAACCAGAGCAGCCGCCACCTTTCACCAAAACGCGTACATTGTTTTCAACGGCCTTACCTTCCTCTCTGCGAAGTTGAATGATTCTATCTTTTGCTTTTTCAGTTACGTTAATCATAGCTTTATGAAATTGGATTTAATACAACACTGAAAACGGTAATCGTATTCATGTCGCGTCCGTAATATAATTTTTGCAAGGCATCCATAATGTTGCTTGCCTTAAAGTACGAAGTGTGAAGTTCTTTGTCACTCTTCGCTACCCATTGTATGGTGTATGAATTTTCTTTTTCCTTGTAGTCCTGAACATAAGCGAGCATCTTTTTCAATGCGTCTACTTTATCGGCACCCGTTTCATTGTGAAACAAGAAAGCCTGATTGTGTCGTGGATTAATGGTAATGAGATCGAGCTTTACCTTGCCATCGATAGAGGTAAATTCAAAAACAAGGTCGGAGGTACGCAGGCCCAGGTAGTCCTTAATTTCCTGCTGAATACGAGCCGCCTCAACGTGCATATCGCTCAAAGTTTCGATCATCATAAGTAATTTTCATTATGCTAAACTTTCGATTTAGCCAAAAAGTTTCTTCTTTGCCTGCAAAGGTAGCAATTATGGAAAAACTTGAGCATATCGGAATAGCGGTTAAAAGCATTGAAGAGTCAAATGTAGTCTTTGCCAAGCTATTGGGGCGTGAACATTATAAAATTGAAAAGGTAGAATCGGAAGGGGTAACGACTTCCTTTTTCGAAGTTTCGGGTGTAAAGATCGAATTGTTGGAGGCCACACGTCCAGATTCGCCCATTGCTAAGTTCATTGAGAAGCGGGGAGAAGGTATTCACCACCTTGCCTTTGCTGTTGCTGATATTGACGCCAGCATTGAAGAATACAAGAAAAAAGGATTTGAACCGATCAATCAAGAGCCAAAAAAAGGTGCAGATAACAAAATGATTTGTTTTCTGCACCCTAAAAAAAGTGGGGGTGTTTTAATCGAACTGTGTGCTGATATTTAAAAAATCCTATGCCTCCCGATTTTAGCGGGATTTAGGGAAGAATTTTAATTCTTAGGTTTTTTCATTTCGCTGGCGCTTTTGCCACCGAACTGAATTTCGTTGTAATACTTCGTTTTCTTCTTACCCTTCGCAGTTTTATAATAGGGCTTGGGCCCACATGCGCTAAGTAAGATGCCCGCTGCAAGGAAGAGTCCAATAATCTTTTTCATGGTTAATGATTTCAAATGCATAGATACCAGCTTATTTCGAACAAAACCTTCCATATTCGTTCATAATCTTACTTTTGCAGGATAAAGCCCAATTCAAATCGGTGAAGGGCAAGTTAAACCATTGTTATATGAGCGCAAATAGATCGGAGATTAATCAACTTGGGGAATTTGGACTGATTGATCGGATCAGCACGAAATTCAGCCTCACAAATTCAACATCCATAAAAGGTATTGGCGATGATGCAGCCGTGATTGATGCCGGTGATGATTTTGTGTTGATCTCTACGGATATGCTGGTGGAAGGCATTCATTTTGATTTGTCGTACATGCCCATTCAACATTTGGGATATAAGGCTGTGGCTGTAAATGTATCAGACATTGCCGCCATGAATGGGAAGGCTGAGCAGATTACAGTGAGCATTGCTTTGAGTAATCGCTTTTCACTTGAAGCGATCGATGCGTTGTATGCCGGTATTAAAAGCGCCTGTGAAAGTTATGGTGCAGATCTAGTTGGTGGCGATACAACTGCTTCTGTTTCGGGTTTAATTATTTCGATCTCAGTTGTGGGTCGTGTAAAAAAAGATAAGGTATCATATCGCAGTGGAGCAAAGCCAACGGATATTATTTGTGTTACGGGCGATTTAGGTGCGGCCTTCATGGGCTTGCAAATTTTAGAACGCGAGAAAGAAGTCTTTCTGTCTAATCCAGATATGCAGCCGGGCATTGAACAATATGAATACCTTGTCGGCCGTCAATTAAAAGCAGAGGCGCGAACCGATATTGTTTTTGAATTGGAGGAGTTAGGTATTCAACCTACTTCCATGATCGATGTATCGGATGGATTGGCTTCCGAATTATTTCACATTGCTAAGAACTCGAATGTTGGTGTCCGGATTTTTGAAGATAAAATACCGATTGATCATTTAACATTTGAAACGGCTATTGAATTCAAGATGGATCCGATTACTTGTGCATTGAATGGAGGAGAAGACTATGAGTTGCTCTTCACGATCGGTCAGGATGATTTTGAAAAAGTAAAGAACCATGCCGATATCCATTTCATCGGTTATGTTCACGAAAAGAAAGAACAGAACATTATGATTACCAAAGCCGGAACTCCTGTTCCATTACAGGCGCAAGGCTGGGATCACTTTAAAAGTTAATTGTTAATAGTTAAAAGTTAATTGTCATAAGGGAATTCATTCGCTGTTCACCATTAGCCATTAACTGATTACCAATTACCTTACACCGAACACCTACCTTCTTCTCTTCCTCTTCTTCTGTGGGCCAGCTTTACCTCCACCACCTGAATTGAAAATCAACCCGATTGAAAATTCATATCCGGTAAAATCAATCTTTGCATTTTGATAATCATCGCTGAGTTGAATAGTCTCTGCAGGATCAACTCCGTTGCTGCTTATGTAACTTCCTTTTAGTGGAAATTTAGAATCGCCAACTAAATAGTTTGTCTCTAATGAAATGCCCAATTGATTGGTAACATAAACAGTTAACTCCGCACCAGCATGGTAGCCATAGCCTGGTTTGTTCTTATAAGTAACGGTACTGTTCACAATTTGCAGACCTTCATGGTCACGAATACCTCGATCAAGGTTTCCGTAATTTATTTTGTGATCGAAACCATAAAATGCAAACACACCACCCTTGATATCGAATTCAACCTTTTGTCCTTTTAGTTGGATCACTAATTCTACCGGAACAAAAATGGTAAAGTTTGGTCCAACGATTGGCTTCTTACTTTCGAATGGCATTCCTTTTACATTCATTCCCGACATGCGATACAATGTTCCACCGGTTTCGAAGGCAAGGTATTTATTAATGTCAAAGCCAAGTCCGCGAATAGAAAACGGACTTACTGGCGTAGAGAAGTATCCGTTCTTTGGTATGAAATAAGAGAAGGAGAGTCCGAACTCTTGTGCATAGGTAGAGACTGAACACAGAAAAAGAATGATGGCTACGATGGATCGTTTCATATGTAAAAAGTAGAATGTGGAATTTATAATTCGGGATAAAGTTAATGGTTAATCGTTAATCGAGAACACGAGTCTGCGCGATCAGCGCTATGAACTTAAATGATCACTACCTGAAACCTCAAACATCAAACCTCAGACTTTATAACTATTAACGAATAACAAATAACGATTAACCTTTAACCTGAATCGGTTCAATTAGATCCCAAAGATTACCATACAAATCTGCGAAGACAGCAACCGTTCCATACGGCTCAACAACAGGTCCTCGAATGATTGAAATATTGTGTGCTTTCAGATTTTCGAAATCACGTTGAAAGTTATCGGTGTGAAGAAAAAGAAATACACGGCCTCCGGTTTGATTACCTATTCTGCTTCGCTGTTCATCATTTGCTGCTTTGGCTAATAGCAAACAACATTCTTTAGATCCGGTGGGAGCAATCAAAACCCAGCGCTTTGCATCACTTAATTTGGTGTCTTCAATTAAAGTGAAGTTGAGTTTCTCCGTGTAAAAGGCAATGGCTTTGTCGTAGTCATCAACAACTAATGTAATCTGAACTAAACGTTGATTCATTTTTGAAATGTGTTGGAGAGAAAAAAGGTGTCATTGAATATCGTTATCAACAACACCTTTGTATTTTTTATAGACTCCATCCTTGCCGATACTCTCTCTTTACAAACTGATTGGCTTCGTCAAAGTTGGTGATCTTCATATTCTTTGCATCCCACAATAATTTCTTGCGACCTGGATATCCATTGGCATTTTTCATTGCATAACTTCGTATTGCAAGATTACCCATGATTACGGCTTCTGTGAAAGGACCTGCATATTCAAACGGAGAGCTTAATTGCATCTTTCCGTAACCAGCCAAACAAGCATCTACCCATTGTGTATAGTGACCATTTTCTGCGCCTGGAATGCGAGGAATAGTTTGTTTCGGAAAAGTAACTTCTGTCATACGAGACGAAGGAAGTAATACAGGTGCCTTGCTGTAGTTGGCCATTAACTTTCCTTTCGTTCCTTCAAAGATGTAACCGTTACCTCCATCCGCCATTACTTCATCAGGAAGCAATTCATCTGGCCTTTCAGGTAAGAGACCGCCATCCATCCAGGTAAGTTTGATAGTGCCTTTACCATCTTTGCGCGGAAACTTCAAATGGATAATGGATGATGCCGGACAACTCTCTGAATAGTTTGCTTCTTTAAAAAATCCTTCCCATGCTGTTGTGGAACTGCATTCAACTTCTGATGGATAATCAATAGGTAATATTCGGAATGCAGCATCCATAATATGGCAACCCATATCGCCCAGAGCTCCCGTACCAAAGTTCCACCATCCACGCCAATTAAATGGTAAGTAAGCAGGATTGAAATCCATTTCCTTTACAGGACCTAACCATAAATCCCAATCAAGTTCTGGCGGGATTTCGTGCTTACCTGTTGGTGCAGGAATACCTTGTGGCCAAACAGGTCGGTTCGTCCATGCGACTACATTTGTTACATCACCGATCAACCCAGCATCAACCCATTCTTTTACAGTACGCACATGATCTGCCGATGCATATTGATTCCCCATCTGTGTAACTACTTTGTATTTCTTCGCTGCTTCAGTAAGCATACGCGCTTCATAGATGTCATGTGTTAAAGGTTTTTGAACGTAGACATGTTTACCTCTTTGCATGGCGGCCATCGCAGCAACAGCATGTGTATGATCAGCAGTAGAAACCGAAACGGCATCAATGTTTTTATTTTCCTTCTCTAGCATGATGCGGAAATCTTTGTAATACTTCGCATCCGGAAAATTCTTTTTTGATTCGATTACCTGTCGATCATCTACATCGCAGAGAAAGGCAATCTTAGCTTTTTTGTTTGCTGCAAATCCCGTAAGGTCACTCGTACCTTTTCCGCCAACACCAATACCAGCAATGTATAAGGTATCACTCGGTGGAGTAAAACCATTGCCGCCCAACACAAAGCGTGGGACAATGGTAAACGCAGCCGCAGCCATACCGACATTCTTAATAAAATCTCTTCGTGATTGATTCGCTTTTGGAGGAGTTGATTTGAGTAGTGGCATTCCTTTTTTGGTTAATAGTTATCTGTTATTAGTTAATGTGTTATAGAGTACCAGTCAGATGATTACTTGCGATGATACGATTAACCATTAACAATTAACTTTTTACTTTTTTTTTAAGCACCAAACTTCACACTCTCTGCAAGTGTGCGTTCATCATACTTCATTCCGTATTGATCCAGAACATCTTGTGGTACGCCATCCCAATCATTGGCTTTATTGCCCACGTATCCCAAATCTTTTATTCCAATTTGACTTGTGAAGAATCCGCAAGCAGTGAGGTCGCGCATTGTATTGAAGAAAGCAACGCCTTGTTGCATTTCAGGTTTTGCTTTTTCGGGAAACGCAATTTCATCTATCATTTCAATTTGCTGTTGTGCTGTGCAAGATGCAAAGTCAGCATTGAATCGTTTCATGCATTGAATGTCAAGCCACTTCAATCCACCTCGCAATGGCGTTTGATAACGTGGCATGTCTTTCGAAATGAATTCGATAAAGGCAGGGACGCCAGCATCAGTTGCACTGCCCGATGTTTCATCTTTTGGAATGATAATATCGGATAAGATGCTGATGGTTTTCATCTCATGTTCATCAAAGAATTTTTCACTGGCAAGTTTTAATTCGCGTTTTAGTTCATCAGGTGTACGATCAATGGTAAAGGTTTTTGTTACTTCCTTTATTTCTTCTTTTGCTCCTGGCTCGCAAGACTGAAGTAATAGGCTGGCTCCCGCACCACCGACTACTAAACTTTTTAAATATTTTCTTCTGTCCATAATTTTTCGTTTGATGTTTGATGTTTGATGTTGGAGGCACTGTGATTAACATGAAACCTCCAACTTCAAACTTCAAACGAGTTAAATATTCTGTTTTTTCAGTTCATCAATAATGAATTCACTCGCACGCATAGAAAGCGCTAGAATTGTCCACGTTGGATTTTTATCTGCTTGGGAGACGAAGGGCCCACCATCCACCACAAATAAATTTTTGCAATCATGTGCTTGATTGAATTTATTAACGGCTGATTTTTTTGGATCATCGCCCATACGAGTTGTACCTACTTCATGAATAATTCTTCCTGGAGCTTCTAATCCATAGTCATTTTCCGGACCGGACCCTGATTTTCCCCACGTTACAACACCGCCTGTCTTTTGAATAATTTCATCAAAGGTTTCTTTCATGTGTTTCGCTTGCTTTACTTCATGATCGCTCCACTTGTAATGAAAACGCAAAACAGGTATTCCAAATTTATCAACAGTTGTTGGATCGATCTCACAGTAATTGTCTTCTCGTGCAATGGCTTCACCACGACCAGACATTCCAAATGTAGCACCATAGAAATAGCGGTAGTCATCTTTTAATGATGCGCCATAACCACCCGCTTCTTTTTGTTTGCCATCACGACCAGGGTATTTACCGTTCGTACCTTGCATACCAAAACCAAAACCATAGCCGGGCATTCCCATTCCTCCATAGTATTCAATATGGTATCCTCTTGGAAAATCTAATTTTTTGTTATCAAGCCACCACGGGGTGTACACGTGCATACCACCAACACCATCTTCGTTGTATCTTTTTCTTCCAATCAAATCTGGAATAATTCCTCCCATAGATGCGCCCGTAGAATCGTGGAGGTATTTACCGACAACACCACTTGCATTTGCAAGACCATTAGGATTGCGCGAAGATTTTGAATTGAGAAGTAATCGTGAAGATTCACATGAGCTGGCTGCCAACACAACGATCTTAGCATTCACTGTGTATTCCTGCATGTCATCTTTATTCACGAAAGAAATGCCAGTGGCTTTACCTTCAGCATCTGTCAGTACTTCGCGTGCCATTGCGTTCGGAATAATATCAACATTACCTGTTTCGATAGCGGGCTTTACTAAAACTGATGAGGATGAAAAATCACCATACACCGTGCAGCCTCTGTTGCATTGCGAGCAATAGAAACATTTCCCACGGGTGTCATTTATCTTTTGCGTTAGAATAGAGAGCCGTGAAGGAATTACAGGTATACCAAGTTTTGATGCACCCTCTTTGATAAAGAGTTCGTGCAATCGTGGCTTTGGTGGAGGAAGAAATATTCCATCGGGTTCATTTAGAAAACCTTCTTTCGATCCGAATACTCCAATGAGTTTGTCAATTTTATCATAGTAAGGTGAAACATCATCATAACCAATTGGCCAATCATCACCTAAACCATCAATACTTTTATGTTTAAAATCTTTGGGTCCGAAGCGAAGTGAAATCCTTCCCCAATGATTGGTGCGACCACCTACCATTCGTGAACGGAACCAATCGAATTTTGTATTGTCTTTGTGCGTATAAGGTTCTCCTTCTAATTCCCAACCTCCATAAGCAGCATCGAAGTCACCGAAGTTCCTGTAGGGAGTACTTGCGCCTCTACGTGGAGATTCCCACGGCCATTTTAATTGTGTTACATTTTTAGCAGGATCATATAAAGGGCCAGCTTCAAGCAATACGACTTTTACACCAGCATTAGCAAGTACATAAGCAGCCATACCACCACCTGCTCCTGAACCCACAATTGCGACATCATACGACTTTGTTTTTTTCTTAATTTGAAATTCAGGCATAAAGGTTCAGATGAAAATTGATTTATTAAATCCAGAGTTTTCTATCTGTGAATGTACTGAATACGCTTACTGATATGGAATTTATTTTATGCTAACGGTTAATATTTTTCAGAATGCAATGAGATTACCTGTGTTGTATTTGCACAGAATATTTTCGACTCACTCGAAATTACTTTTCTTTTTTTGGAACCGGATCATATCCGTGAGTTCCCCAGGGATGACAACGTGCAATTCGTTTGGAGCCGAGCCAAATACCTTTTATAACACCCCATTCCTGAATGGCTTCAACGGCATACTGTGAACACGATGGTGTATGGCGACAATGCTGGTCTAATAGGGGAGAGATGCTGTATTGATAAAAGCGAATGGGTAGTATGAAAAGTTTTTTAAGCATGTTTCAAAAGTTACTGGTTTCCAGTTACCGATAACCAGTAACCGGTAACTGGAAACCAGCTAGTCTATCGTGTAGTTCATCTCTTCGCCTTTGCCATCCATTAACTGCACTCCTAATTTTTTAAGATCATCTCGAATTTTATCAGAGAGTGGAAAGTTCTTATCAACTCTGGCTTTCTTCCTCAAGTCGATGAGCACACTTATTACACCATTGAGTAATTCATGATTATGTTCTTCTTCTTCTCTTAATCCGAGAACATCTTCCATAAAAGTGATGTAGCATTTCTTAAAGTGATCAAACGTGGAAACATCAATTTTACTGAATGGAATGTTGCCCGATTTAAAATCGTTGATGCGGGATGACATTTCAAACAATACGGCAAGTGTTTTTGCTGTATTGAAATCATCACTCATATTCAGGTAGAGATCATCCGTAAGTTTAGTAATCTCAGCTTTTAACTCAGCACTGGTTTCTCCTTTTCCTGGATGTTCTAATTTCTTTAAGATGCCAAGTGCATTCGATAATTTCTTAAAGCCTTTCTCTGCAGCGTTTAAAGCCTCATTTGAAAAATCAAGCGTACTTGAATAATGGGATTGAAGCATGAAGAAACGAACCGTCATAACGCCATAGCCTCTTTCAAGGAGTGGATGATTACCTGTGAAGAGTTCACTCGGCAAGAACGAATTACCTAATGATTTACTCATCTTTTGTCCATTTACGGTCAGCATGTTAGCATGCATCCAATATCGAACCGGGTCTTTTCCGTTTGCACCAACAGCTTGCGCAATTTCACACTCGTGATGTGGAAATTTTAAATCCATTCCACCACCGTGAATGTCGAATGTCTCACCTAAATATTTTGTACTCATTACTGTACATTCAATGTGCCAACCCGGAAAACCATCGCTCCACGGTGAAGGCCAGCGCATGATGTGATAAGGTGAAGCTTTCTTCCAAAGAGCAAAGTCTACCTTATTTCTTTTTTCATCCTGGCTGTCAAGCTTGCGCCCGCTTTCCATGAGTTCTTCTATCACACGGCCAGAAAGAATTCCGTAATGATGTTTCTCATTGTATTTGGTTACATCAAAATAGATTGAGCCATTTGATTCATAAGCCAAACCATTATCGATTATCTTTTTTGTGATTTCAATCTGTTCAACAATATGACCTGTAGCTGAAGGCTCAATACTTGGCGGAAGAATATTAAACTGACGCATTACTTCATGGAAGCCTTCTGTGTAATGCTTTACAATTTCCATTGGTTCAAGCTGCTCCAGTCTTGCCTTCTTGGCAATTTTATCTTCACCTTCATCAGCATCATTTTCCAAATGACCCACATCCGTAATGTTTCGAACATACCTTACCTTATATCCGAGAAATCGGAAATAGCGAGTAATGATGTCGAAAGATAAAAATGTACGGACATTGCCGAGGTGAACATTATTGTAAACCGTAGGCCCGCATACATACATACCAATGTTGCCCGCATTTACAGGTTTAAATAACTCTTTGTTGCCGCTTAATGAATTGGTGAGGCGAACCGGATATTTTTCGATTGAATTCATACTAAAAAATCCGTCAAAAATAATACTAATAAACTGACTTTGCAGGATTATAAAACCAGGTAGTAGTTTTAGTGGATTTCAGAATCCAGATAGGATTGTAAGTTCTCAGCGGTAATGATTTCAAGAGGAAGTAGATCAATCGATTGAATTTCTTTTTTAAAAAGCAGGTAGTTGGCCAACGAACGAATACCAAGAAAAGCCTGTCGCTTTGGATTTTGATTAATCAAAAAGGTAATCTCTCCTGATTTTAAATAGGCAAGGTTCTCCGGTATTAAATCATAACCAATTAGTCGTATGTTCTTCTGATTTGTTTGCTTTAAGTGAGCAGCAATAGCATATGCTTTTGAAGTACTAACGAAGATTCCTTTGAGACTAGGCATATTACATAAGGTAGATATTTGATCTTTAAAAGATTGCTCGTCCGGATTTGAGAGACTAATGGTAACGGTTTTAAAATCTTTATTCCTTTCTTTTAAAAAGTCAGTAAATCCTTTTTCCTTTTCAAGTATGTGAACGGAGTTTTGAATATCCTCATAGATATGTACTATGGCAAAAGTTACGGAATCAGGCTGTCCTAAGCAGATAAGTTCAGCAGCCATACGACCGCTTTGATTTAAATCCTGGCCAATAAAGCTTAATGGTTTCGCCTCATGGATGTTAGTATTGAAGAGTGCAAATGGGATTTGCCTGTTTTCAAATTGCTTGAAAAATGGCAATGATTCACGGTAAAACAGTGGAGCTATCAGAATTCCATCTGGAGAGGATTGAAGGGCTTGTTCTGTTGCGTGTTCAAAAGATCGACTATCGTGCTGGTTAAAAAGAAAACGATCTGTTCGAAACCCGTATCGAGCCCATTCTGTTTCAGCCTGCAATATTCCTTCAATCGGAGCTTCCCAATAGGGATCCTGCGATGGATCGGGCACCACAAGGGCGATTTTATAGGCCTTATTCGAGCCAAGTGTTCGCGCAATTAAATTTGGTTTGTAGTCTATTTCCTCAAGTACAGCCAAGA
>DAIQPD010000112.1:0-12354 GCA_036787535.1 Chryseolinea sp. | reverse complement strand
AAAGGTAGTCATTAATCCCGTCAAAAGGTTTACCAAAGTAGTTAATTCAAGTCAAAAAGCACTTGTAACCCTTACTTTTTGATTATGCAGTTTTGTATCGAAAGGATGACTTCTTGCTGATGAAGAAAGGCATAATGATCTGATGGAAGGCATAATCCTTCTTTAAATAACTGATCTGAAACGCCATTTAGTATGGATTCATATTCCTGAAAAACAGGTTGCCTGTGCATCGGATGCCACATTAATCTGGCTTCAATACCTTTCTCAGCCAATTTTTGCATTACATCTTTCGCCTCAACCTGATTTGGAGTTCGTTTTTGGTCAATTAAAAGGGTTGAGAACCAATAATTGCATCGTTTATCATCACCTTGTTCCTGAAAGTGAACGCCTGGTATTTCTTTCAGGGCGTGCCTGTACTTTTCAAATATCACAGCCCGTTCTTTCAGCTTTTCAGAAAGATCAGTCCATTCTGTTAAACCAACCGCAGCATTGATCGGACTCATTTGATAATTAAATCCGACTTCAAGATGCTCATAATATGGTTTATCCTCACGTGACTGAGCAGCCCAAAAAAGAATTTTCTTGTAATGCTCCTCACTTTCGGTAAGAATAGCTCCACCCCCAAAGGTTGTTACAATTTTGTTTGTGTTAAACGACAATGTTCCAATTGCTCCAAAACTTCCAACATGCTTCCCTTTGTAGTATGAGCCTATCGCTTCTGCCGCGTCTTCAATTACCGGTATATTATGATGATTGGCTATTGAAAGTATCTCATCCAGTTTTGCAGGCATGCCATAAGTATGCACCAGAATAATGGCTTTGGGTTTTTTCTTTTCCGCAATTAATCTTTCAATTGCCTTTTCTAATAATTCAGGATCCATATTCCATGTCTCCCTTTCACTATCCACAAAAAAAGGAATGGCCTCCTGATATAGAATGGGGTTTACAGAAGCTACATAGGTAAAGGTTGATACTAAAACATAATCACCTTTCGTAACACCTAATGCTCGCAAAGCCAAATGAATAGCAGCTGTACCCGTATTGAGAGCCACTACATATTTGGAACCTGTGAGGTCTTTTATTTGATTCTCAAAATCACGAACGATTTCACTGTGATGACGACTATGATATGCCTCTAGTGTTTTGGCAATTTTGTTTCCATCAATGGGATTATAGGAAAGATTGATACGGAATTTCATTTCGCTCGAGAATCAGTTCGTTTCTTTTGATATAGAAAAGATACCATTAAAAGAATCATCAAGGTAGGATTAATTATCAACCGGTGTATCTGCGAAAGCAAGGGTGATGACAATTCACTATCACCTTCTGTTGATAGCTTGATCCAAAAGTAAAGTGGTAAGATGACAAACAACTCAATCAGAAAAAGATAGAACGCAACACTCAAATATTTTTTCTCTTTGAATAATACATAAATAAAGAAAATACAGATCGCATCATTGATTAGAAACCGAATTAACTTATTCACGACAAAGGGAGTATAGGGCCAGCCCGAGTTTTCCAAACTATCCAAACTAAATAGACTCTGCAAATGAGCGAAGTAATCAAAACGCTGAAAAATAAAAACCATCGCCAGCAACAAGCAGGTTAGACCGATTAAAGCGAATAGTCTTACTTTACTCTTCAACTTGCTGTGATTGTTTTGTACTTAATTTTGCAACCCAAAGAATCCACAAGCCGATAACCACTACATATAATGCCGCAGTGAAAAAATATTTATGGATGTAATAAAAGTATTGACTCTTATGCTGCGCTGCCACATAAAGCAAAAAAATGCGGAACAAATTAAACAGGTGTATAACGAATAAACCAAGCGGTAAAAACCAAACCATTCGCTTTACTGATCCACCGTATGCCACTAAAAATGCAACAAACACAATCATCACATTCACACCGTTGCATCCTTCAAATACATTCACTACCCCATCTCCTTTGTATCGCATAGAAATGCTTTTTATTCCTTCATTTACTTTGATGGATGATTCACCACCGAATGCATTTTGAAGATCAGAAGTCTGTTCTGTAACCCAATAGGTAATAGGATCTGGCGTATTGATGTACGAATCGATATAAATTCCATACAGGATATTACCTACGAAATAGATCACCAGGAATTTTCCGAGAAAGAGAAAAGAATATTTAAAATCTTTGAACATCCAGTGCTATGTTAGTTGCCAGTTACCGGTTGCCAGTTACCGGTGACTGGCAACCGGTAACCTTCTTCCTCAAACTTTCTCCCTTGCAGGAACCCCCAACAACGTTACATCTCCTCTTGAATCTTGAATGACAACCGCCCCCGCTCCTACCTTGCAGTTATCGCCCATGCTTATATTCTGAAGAACGCGAACTCCTGAGCCTATTAATGTTGATGTACCAATCTTCACATTTCCAGAAATACTACACCCTGGCATTATGGTACTGAAACTACCTATTGTTGCATCATGCCCAATGGTACACGCCAAATTCACAATCACAAATTCCTGAAGATTTACATTAAGCGTAAATATGTTTCCTGCTGTAATGATGCATCCACGACCAAATTGATTTGACTGATCATCACCCAAAAAATTATGCGGATGTTTTAACACTGGAAAGTCAATATTTTCATTCGAAATATTTGAGACTATTCTCTTCCGCGTTGCAGGGTCTGCCACGGCAATGGCAAGCGAAAGCTTCTCTCTTACTTTATTCAGCTCTGCCAAGCCCCCAAGAATCTTTATACCATCGACTACATTTCCTTTTGGTAATGCATCATCATAAAAACCAATAAGATTCCAATTGGGTTGCACTTCATTGATCTGTCGTATCATGAGAGCCGTTTCACGTCCAAATCCACCTGCACCAAAAATTGCGATATCACACGTCATGACTTCCTGTAAATTTTTTCTCTAATAGTGATGTATCTTTTCTAAACGACAGAAGAAGAATAATGGTCTTCACCACAATCTTAGCGTCAAACAGAAACGATACTTTCTGAACGTACATTACATCAAACTTAAATTTCTGTTCCCAAGATACTGAATTGCGTCCATTCACCTGTGCCCAACCGGTAATACCGGGACGCACATCATGCCGTTTTTTTTGTTCTGCTGAAAATAAAGGCAAATATTCAATAGGTAAAGGACGCGGACCGATCAATGACATATCACCCATCAAAACATTCAGGAGTTGAGGCAGTTCATCCAACGAAAGAAATCGCAAAACATTTCCGAGTACAAATCTTCTGTCCTGTTCATCGGATACTTTTAATGTTCTGAATTTTATCATGCGAAAGGTGATACTGTTCTTTCCGATTCGATCCTGAACGAAGAAGACAGGAAGGTTGAATGTTATCAGGTAAAGTAACATCAACAGCATAAAAATCCAGGATGTTGCTACTAACAGTAAAACAGAAAACACGATATCCAGTACTCGTTTAACATATTTCTGATACACCATCACTTGTTCTTTTTAAAGATGGAGAAAAGTGTGGTAAAGATGATCTTCATATCCAGAAACAACGATTGGTTTTGAATGTATTGACGATTCAATTCCAATTTGACAGGCATAATCTCACGAATGTAAAATTCAATGGGATCGGCTTTACCCTCCAGCATTTCGTTTTCATTTCGAAACTCGATGGAGGCAAGATCAGTGATGCCCGGCCTTACCGAAATAACTTCACGTTGTTGATCAGAATATAAATCAACAAACTTTTTCAGTTCTGGTCGTGGTCCTACTAAACTCATGTCACCTCTAACCACATTAATCAATTGAGGCAGTTCATCCATTTTATATTTCCGAAGGTAATACCCAATAGTTGTAATGCGCGGATCACGCTTGCCTACGGTAATGGCAGTAAGTTTATCCGCTTCAACATGCATGGTGCGAAACTTAAAGAGATTAAAAAGCTTTGCTCCTCTTCCAACACGCTGCTGCAAGTAGAAAGCCGGACCTTTTGAATCGATCTTAACGATCCATGCAATGACCAGTAAAAACGGCAGGAGAATGCACAATCCCAATACTGAAAATACAAAATCAAAAAACCGTTTAAGCATGATGCATTAGCGATTGATACGCTTTTACCACGGAAGATACAATGAATTCAATCTTCTCGCTGTCTAACTGCGGATAAATAGGTAATGAAATTTCGCGCGAATAATTATCGTATGCGTTTGGATAATCCTTAATAGAATACTTTCGCTCTTTAAAAATGGTAAGTAATGGCAATGGTTAAAAGTGTACGTTTACCGAAACACCATAAGAAGTAATTTTATTAATCATCTCATCACGCTGTTGTTCCGATATTGATTTAATACGCAATGCAAATAAATGATACGATGATTTTTTCTCTTCATTATCCATTGGTGGTAACTCTGCCCACGTGTGTTCAGAAAACAAACGGACGTATTCATCAAAGACTCGTTTCCGTTCCGGTAATATTAAGGTGTAATACTTCCTTGCTTGTGCTAATCCAATGGCTGCACAAATATCGGGCATGTTCATTTTAAAACCCGGATAGACAATATCATACTTCCATCCTGCGCCATTTGTTTTGGCAAGTGCATCTTTATTCTGACCGTTCAATGACCACAACTTGATTTGTTTATATACTTCCTGACGGTTAAACGGAGCAGGTAAATTAATACACATTGCACCGCCCTCTGCTGTTGTCATGTTTTTTACAGCATGAAAAGAAAATACACTGAAGTCGCCCCAGTTGCCTATCTTCTTATTCTGATACTCCGCACCATACGAATGCGCTGCATCCGACAGCACCATGATGCGCCCTAATTTTTTTTGATGCTCTGTCTGTGCACTGAACTTCTTCAGAACACTTTCTTCCTTCACCACCTTAATGATGGCCTCATAATTACAAGGCCAGCCAGCAATATCGACCGGCACAATTACTTTTGTTCGCTCCGTGATTTTGTTTCGAAGCTGATCAACATCAATATTAAAATCGTTGTCACAATCAACCATAACCGGTGTTGCTCCAAGGTGCATGACCACTAACGCAGTAGCAGCATACGTATAAACCGGAATAATTACTTCATCGCCTTTTGTTACACCATACCAATGCAAGAGCAGCATTAATCCGGAAGTAGCCGAATTGCAACATGCCACATGCTCAAGTCCAATACTTTCAGCAACCACTTTCTCTAATGCCAATACTTTAGGGCCAGAGGTAATCCAGCCACTGTTTAGGGTGTCTAACACTTCCTGTTTTACATCATCATCGATAAAGGGGGGAGCGAATGGGATTTGCATATTAAACTTTGCGCTAAACTATACATTGAAGTTTACTTGGACAATGTTTAGAGTTTCAAGTTTC
Source organism: Chryseolinea sp. (assembly GCA_036787535.1). Classification (GTDB taxonomy): domain Bacteria; phylum Bacteroidota; class Bacteroidia; order Cytophagales; family Cyclobacteriaceae; genus Chryseolinea. The sequence goes on along the minus strand of DAIQPD010000112.1, from coordinate 7,022 downwards.
GGGTTTGAGGTTTCGAGTTCAAGGTTCAAGGTTCCAAGTTCCAAGTTGCGGGTTTGAAGTTTGAAGTTCAAGGTTCCATGTTAAGGTTGGAGGTAGGTGTGGTTTTACCGCGGAGGCGCAGAGACGCTGAGTAAGTTTTTCTTTTTTCCATCAGTGTCACTCGAAGAGGACGCTGTTGCTTCAGCAATTTAAAACCGAGCAGTGAGAGGCGCAGAGACGCTGAGTAAATTTTTATTATATAATGTTATGCACAGTGCCTATCAACCCAATAGTTCTTTAACCTCTTTCTCAAGGTCGGGTAGATTTCTTACTATGATTCCCCAAAGTATGTCCTCCGAAACGGAGTCATATCCGTGAACTATTCTGTTCCTCGTGTCGACAATTTTTCTCGTATGGCTTACCTTAACGTTAGGATCAACCTTAAGAATTCTGCTCATTGCTTCTCCAATGATTTCAATATTTCGCTCAACCGCCCTTTTAGTTTTTAAGTCTTTTTGAAAGTCATTAAAGTTCTTTATTTCTGGTATGAATGAGTTGATTTCTATAATCGCTTGTTCGATATCCTTTAACCAGGTCTTTACTTCATTGTCCATAAATGAGAACTTTTGATTTGTCAATATTCTCTCTAAGGAGTGGATTTTTGATGGCTCTATTCTCCAAGAGGTCAATAGATCGATTTAAAATTCTTTCGAGTTCAAATTTTAAGTCAAAATAGTTGTCTGTATACTCAATGGGATCATTTGTCTCAAAGTCGACCATCAAGTCAACGTCACTTTCATTGGAAAATCTTGTCGTGTTAACTGACCCGAATGAGTATAGGGTCTTAACCTTGTGGTTTATACAAAGTCTCAGTATCTGGTCTTTATATGTTTCAATCAGTCCCATGTCTTAAATTTAGTCAATTTTTCCTGTTCCGAAATTTCATCAGGACAGTTCTCCCCATTAGTGTCCCGGTTTCAAGTTTCGGGTTCCAGGTTCCAAGTTTCAGGTTCCAAGTTGCCGGTTTGACGTTTGAAGTTTTTGGTTTGAGGTAGTTACTGATTCGATGTGATCAACTATCGATTACCCGTTACTGATTACCGATTACTTTCACCCCATCAGTGTCACTCGAAGAGCGCTGATGCTTATAGTAATATTTTCAGGTTCAATGTTTAAGGTTTGGAGTTACGGGAATTCGTTATTGGAATAAAAAAAGTGCGTTAAAACTTATATGTGCATTATACTAAAGAATCCAAATATTCTTTGTGTTGATTTACAATATTTCTTTTTACCTCATGCCAGGCAACTGGAATGAGTTGAAGTGGATCTGCATCTTCTTCTGCATCGTCAAAATAAGTAAGGCTTTTTAATACCATGAACACCGAACCATCGCTATACTTTTTACTATAGAAGTTCAAGATCTCCTGTACTGAATAATGTTTTAGTAAAAAATATAAATCAAAAAAGTCTTTTTTGGATCCTCTCCCTGTGATCGCTGCAAGTTTCATCGCTGCAATATCCTTTTCATTTGCCAATCGAAGATTATCCACATCCATTAACTCACTAATCCAAGGGTAAGGATAATTTACAATATCGACTTTAATTCCGTTGATGAGATAGGATTTTATATTTTGGAGATTTTGCAAATTCTTAACATCGCCCAAAGAAGCGAGACTTGTCGTTAGTGCAATTGAATCAGGTGTCAGAATGCCAAACAAATCTATATCAATAGACTTACGATGACCATACTGTAATGCAAGGGAAGTACCGCCAGCTAAACGCATATGTTGCAAAACATCTAATGACAATAGCTTCTTTAAAAGTTCCAGTGTTGGGGAATCGATTGTCTGGTAGTGTAGCATCTGAATGTATTTACGGGAATTCCTGAATAGGTGGCGATAAAAGACATGGCTCGTCTATCCAGACTCCTGAATGAAGTCGCAATGCGTCCTATCTCAACAATGCCGTAGTAATTTTTAATGATAATCCAATCGCTCAATAACCCATATTCGAGCACCCGCCTTATAATAAATTTCTTGTGCGTGCTCATATCCAAGGTCATTCTGTCTACATCCCAAAAAAGGTGGCTTGAGAGATTATTGTTTTCAGAAAACACATTCATCGTACTCAAAATTATCAATTTTATTCCATACTGTATATCTCAAAAATGATTTTATGGCGACCAAGGCATTATTTCAACAACATTGTACTTTATCCTTGTTGCCGGTGAGCAGATTCAAGTTTCGGGTTTGAAGTTTGAGGTTCAAGGTTCAATGTTCCAGGTTTGAGGTTTGAAGTTTGAGGTTACGGGTTTGAAGTTTAAAGTTCAGAGTTTGAAGTTGCAGGTTTGAGGTTGTTGTTATTCGTCAATGCGAGAGAGGCACGAACGAAGCAATCCCCTTGCTATGAAATGCAAACGAGCGAGACAGGTTTCAAGTTCTAGGTTTCAGGTTCCAAGTTCCAGGTTCCAAGTTCCAAGTTGCCGGTTTGACGTCTGAGGTTCTGGATTCCAAGTTTAGATTACCGATTTCTGATTACTGATTACCAATTACTGATTACCGATTAATGGGATGAAGCCGAAGGAAAGTTTTTCTAGCTGGGACTTTTCATAGACACGCGGAGGGTTTGAAATTGTATTGATTTGATGGGTGCTGAAATTCATGGCCTGATGATCGGTGTCCTCGTCACCAAAGGTTACGCGAATATCTTCACGGCCCACTTCCTTCAATAACCTTTCGATATACATTTTTCCCTCTGCTTCGGTTTGCAATACGATTCGATTGGATATGGCAAGCTTGCGTACTGTATACATGCGTTCCTTTAACACAGCACTTAAGTACACACTTACTTCCGGATATAAATCTTTGCCCATGTGAATTTGCATAGCATGTGTTTGGCGAACTACCATCTGATCCACTTTATACTGTGGGGCATTCAGATTCGCGCGCGGCAATATGACTTGCTTAATCGAATCGTTATGATACACGACTTCAATTTCTTTGAGGTTCAAATAGGCGGTGATCTCCACCGGCACTTGCACGATGGCGCGAATTGCCTTTGACTGATTATTCTTCTTGTGAAGAAAAAATAAATCCTGATAGACGTGCTTTACTAAGTGCAATTCTTTGATGGAAAGAATTTCTTCCAATCGAAGTGGCTGAGTTCGCAATGCGGGTTTACGATGACCGTAATACATACCTGCAATGAATGATGCAAGGATTACGATTAGTATTGGGATGTAGATGAGGGGTTTCATGTCTTTTAAGTTTGAAGTTTCGAGTTTGAAGTTTCGGGTTTTAAGTTTCCAGTTCCCAGTTCCCGGTTGCCGGTTTCAGAATCTAAGTGAAGCTTGGGTCGTGAAGCGTGTAGCGGTGTTCTAAGTTTAAAGTTCAAGGTTTCGGGTTTGAGGGTATAAAAAAAACCTCTGCAGGACCTGGTCCGCAGAGGTTTTTAGGGTGTTGCGGAATGCATTAGTCTATACTTATAGTCTGGATATCAAGCGCTTTCAGCAATGCATATTCCTGACTGGAAGGGCCATAGATGGCACGCACGTATTTCTTAACGGATCGTGCTGTTTTTATAATGGATACTTCCTTGTCGTACATTACTTTGTTGCGCTCAATGATTGCCTTGCTCCAGAGTGCCCGTGCATCGGATACCTTTCGGTTCACCAGATTCAATTCAATCAACTTTGCATCCATTACTTCCTGGCCAAACTCAATCTCTCGCGGTTGATACAAAGGCTCTGTCATGACTGCCTTTATCAATTTTGCGAAAGCATCTGCTTTGCTGACATACGCCAACTGAAGATGAGACCGCTGAATGACTGGCTTCACTTCGGTAGTAGCCGGAATAGTAGTGCTTTTCCTGCGTGTTTTACCGGTGATGAGCTGAACGAAGGTACGCGCGTCATCCAACTTTTCCGGTGTTGCTCCCGATGCTTCCAACGTTCTGAGAACACTGGCTACAAACGGCCGCAACTTTTGAAAAATTTGTTTTCGCGTGTTCGCCTCGTTGTCGAAAGCAGTCTTGAAAATGCGGACATTTTCAATTGCCGCTTGTGTCTCGGCCATCTGGTTTACTAATGCATCCATCTGGAGGTTTGGGCGAGCGGGATTGTACTTACCTCCATACCCGTTGCAGAAGCTAATAAGCCTGGCAAATGCTTCTGCGTTTTTTACATGTGTCATAACTTTAATTGTTTTAGTTATGTGTATACAACGGTATGACCAGTCATAATAGTTGTTCATTTCAATTCTTTTTTTGAAACTATATTTTTATCATTATGAGCAACTGAAAAGGTAGTGGCACGTTTTGATTCAGTCGTTCACATGCTATTTTTATTTTCTCGCTTAAGGGTTGATTAAGTCTTTGGTTTCAAGTTCCTGGTTTCAGGTTACAAGTTTCAAGTTCCAGGTTTAAGGTTCCAAGTTTGAAGTTTGAAGTTTGAGGTTGTTATACGTCATTGCGAGAGAGGCACGAACGAAGCAATCTCCTTGCTATGAAATGCAAATGAGCGAGACAGGTTTCGGGTCTAAAGTTCAAGGTTCAAGGTTCCAGGTTCAAGGTTCAAGGTTCCAAGTTTCAGGTTTGAGGTTGAATAGATGTTGGCAGTTGACTGACCATGGACGACAGTTTGTTTATGGTCTTCCCTGTCCAAGGCCGCTTGCCGCTAACGATTAGCTATAAAACGTTAGCGTTTAAGTACGCACGTCTTTGTCCCTCGTTGCAAACGAAATTTACTAGCATACACTTTAAGAACCGACAATATAGTTCCCGTGTTATGGCGTGTACCCTACTTCCGCCAATTCTCAATGAGCAGTTTTTGAATTGGTTCATAGTGCTTTTCATTGTTTGTCACTAAGGTCAAACCATTCTCAATGGCTATCCCAGCAATCAAAAGGTCGGACGTCCCAATTGTAATTCCACGTTTTCTTAAGTCTGCGTAAAGGTCTCCCGATATTTTAGCTGATGTTTCTGAAATATGAATTATGTTATTGTTGGTTACAAATTCTTCAAAATCCTGAATTTGCTTTTCGGCACTTTGTACTTAAGTCCGCCCAAGATTTCAAAGTAGGTAACTATTGAAATATTAATCTGATCGAATTCCTTCAAGTAGTCCTGAAATCGTTCAACTACTTTTGCGTCTCCTTTAAAATAGAAAGATAAAATATCGGTGTCAATGAGAGCCTCTGTCACAGGGAATCAATTTGTCGGTCTTTGGCTCTATTGTCATGGAGTCTTTCAGTCAGTCCATTGAACACGTCCTTGTCCAAGTCTTTCCATGTTCCTGCTAACTTCAGTGTCTTGTCCTTAGATTTGAATTGATTCTCAATTTTGCTCAATAGGCTAGTAATTTCAGTAAGCTTTTCCGTAGAGAGCTGCTGAATTTTTCTTATTAAATTGTTCCTTAGCTTATTCTTAATATCCATATGTCAAAATTACGAATTTGTTCGGAATTATGTGAGCTGCTTGGGTATGTGCCATAACGTTTAGCCATAAAACGTATGCGTCTGATTAAGTTCCAAGTTTCAGGTTCAAGGTTCCAAGTTTAAGGTTCCAAGTTTGAAGTTTGAAGTTGTTATTCGTCATTGCGAGAGAGGTACGAACGAAGCAATCTCCTCAATATGAAATGCAAATGAGCGAGATAGGTTTCAAGTTCGAAGTTCCAGGTTCCAGGTTCTAAGTTTGAGGTTTGAGGTTTGAGGTTGGATAGATGTCAACAGTCCACTCGGACGACAGTGGTGTTCTTAAAATTAAAGGGTTGGGACTCCGCATTGCCTTATCAGGATGTACCTTTTAGTGAAAGGCGTAGTTACCTTTGTACTGGTCGGAGGTTGCTTCTATCTTGGTTGGAGGTAGCGACTATCTTGATGTCATGTTGCAACCATCCCTACTGAAGTTGCCATGTAGTTTATTCTCTTGTCCGCACAGGTTGATGCGTTGTCCGCATTACTTTGTTCCTTAGTCCGCATTAGGTTGCTTCGCTGTCCGCATTACATTGCTTCGTTGTCCGCACTACATTGTTTCGCTGTAGTATTACCGCGGGTTGGAGGTACACATTGTTTGGGTTTCAAGTTTCGGGTTTGAAGTTCCAAGTTTCAGGTTCAAAGTTCCAAGTTTCAGGTTTGAGGTTTGAAGTTTGAGGGGGAGGTAGTTTTTACCGCGGAGGCGCAGAGACGCTGAGTATGTTTTTCTTTGCGTCATTGCGACTTTGCGGTAGAGTTTGAGGTCTCAAGTTTGAGGTTTGAGGTTTTTCAGGAATAGAGCTCGATTATTTTTTGGATGATTCTGGTTGAGGTCTTTCCGTCCCAGAGCTCTGGTATCTTTCCGGTTCTCCACTCCTTTTTTATTAAAGACGTTAGCGCGATGGGTATTTGGTCGTAGCGCTCTCCTATTAATATGTTTGTTCCAACGGTTACAGTTTCCGGGCGTTCGGTTGTCGTTCTTAATGTGATACAGGGCTTATGCAAATAGGTAGTCTCTTCCTGAATTCCGCCACTATCTGTAACCACACCCATTGCGTTCTTTATTAAGTACAAAAACTCTAAATAGCCAAACGGTTCACAGGTATGAATCGAAGCTGGCACGTTTACGCTCGCCAGCATCTTTTGTGTTCGTGGATGAACAGGGAACAACACGGGCACATCGTTAGCCGATTGATGAATTAACTTTAAAAGACTCTCCAGATTTTTAGAATCATCTACATTAGAAGGTCGATGCAAGGTTAAAACCAGGTATTGTTCCTTCTTTAACTTCAGGCTTGTAAAGATAGCCGGTTCTTTAAACTTAGATTCCTGCGCGATGAGTGTATCTATCATGGTGTTCCCCACCCAGAAGATTTGTCTTGGATCAACTCCTTCTCTCATCAGGTTTTCACCCGCCTGAACTGTTGTAGTAAAAAAATAATCAGAAATTGAATCGGTCACTAGCCGGTTAATTTCTTCAGGCATCATCCGATCTCCTGATCGAATGCCTGCTTCAACATGTGCTACATCAATATTCAATTTCTTTGCAACGATAGAACAGGCCAGCGTTGAATT